>JBEPXT010000010.1:0-51232 GCA_041641795.1 Salinigranum sp. | reverse complement strand
CTCATCGAGGCCGTGTTGCTCCCGGTGATGACGCTGGGAGCCATCGCCTTCCCCGTCCACTTCGGCGTGCTCGCGAACCGGGACCTGCGACCGCTCTACGAGGACCTGCAGAGTCGCTGGCTGTTCGTCCTCCTCGGCGCGGGGGTCGTGCTCCTCTCGGCCCAGAACGTCCTCGGCCTCTCGACTACGACCGGCGCGTTCACGGGCGGGGAGTGGTTCGGGGTCGGGGCAGTCGTCGGGTCGGCGCGGGCCGTCGCCCTCAGGGACTCGACGTTCCAGTTCGTCAGCGCGCTCTCGTGTACCGGATTCCAGTCGGCCCCCGTCGGACGGTGGACCGACGGGGCGAAGCTCCTCGTCTCGGGCGCGATGGTGCTCGGCGGGGCCGCCGGGAGCACCGTCGGCGGCATCAAAATCATCCGCGGGTACACCATCGCGCGGGGCATCACCTGGCAGTTCTCGCGCGTGTTCCTCCCCGCGAACGCCGTCGTGAGCCTCTCGATGAACGGCCGGCGGCTCGACCGCGAGGAGATGGAACGGGAGTTCAGCGAGGCCGCAATCGTCTCCGTGCTCTGGATACTGCTGTTGCTGGCGAGCACGCTCGTCCTCCTCAACGTCACCGGCCCGTCGGTCGGCCTCGCCGACGCACTGTTCGAGGTGGCGAGCGCCCAGGGGAACGTCGGCCTCTCCGTCGGAATCACCGGTCCGAGCATGAACCCGCTCGCCGAAGCGATGTTCCTGCTCAACATGTGGGTCGGCCGCCTGGAGATAATCCCCGTGCTCGTGCTGTTCCGGTCGGTGCTGTACGGGCTAGAGCCGAAGTTCACGTAGCCGGACTCGAACCGCTCACCGACCCGGTACGGCTGGTCTACTGGTCGCCGGGTCACCGCCGCCAGTACTCCGGCGTGAGCAACACCAGTACCGGAATAATCTCCAGGCGGCCCAGCCACATCAGGAGGACCATGTACACCTTCGCGGCGTTCGAGAACGCCAGGTACGACCCCATCGGTCCGACCACGCCGAACCCCGGCCCCACGTTCCCGAGCGTGGCGGCGACGGCGCTCATCACTTCGAGAGCCGACAGCGCCTGCCCGATGCGAATGCCGTCCAGGAACAGCACCAGCGTCGAGACGAAAAACAGCACCAGGTAGAGCACCGTGAACACGTAGATGCCGCGGATGGCCCGTTCGTCGAGCGGTCGGCCGGCGAGGCGGACGGGGCGAATCGCCTCCGGGTGGGCCGTCGTGAACAGCTCTCGGCGGATGGACTTGAGGATGACGTACCACCGGACCGTCTTGATAGCGCCCCCGGTGGACCCCGCGGACCCGCCGATGAACATGGCGAACAGGAGGAGGTACTGTGCCGCCGGACTCCAGGCGTTGAAGTCCATGCTGGCGTACCCCGTGGTCGTCATGATAGACACCGCCTGGAACGCCGCGTGCCTGAGCGACGGTTCGACCTGCAGCAGGACCGACTGCCGGAACGACTCCAGGTACGCCGCGTCGTACGTCCCCTGGGCGGGTGGTGCCGCGGCAGTGCCGCCGCCGGTGAACAGCATGGCGGCGCCGATGGCGGTGATGACCGCGAGGGCGCCGACGTAGAAGCGAAACTCGGAGTCGCGGACAATGCGGTCGGTCTCCCCGGTGAGCGCGTGCCAGAACAGCGCGAAGTTCGTCCCGGCCGCGACCATGAAGGGGATGATGACCCACTGGGCCGCCGCCGAGAACGCCTCGATGCTGCGCGCCTCGGGGGAGAACCCGCCGGTCGGCATGGTCGTCAGTCCGTGGGCGACGGCGTTGTAGGGCGTCATCTGGGGCGCCATACCGCCGAGGTGGAGTCCGTACAGCAGTCCGATTTCGACCAGCGTGAACCCCAGGTACGCCCCCCAGAGCGCTCGGGCGGTCTGTGCGATGCGCGGCGTCAGCTTCTCGATACCGGGTCCGGGGGCTTCGGCGTCCATCAACTGCGCGCCGCCCACCGACAGTTCTGGCAGTATCGCCACCGCGAGGACGACGATACCCATCCCGCCGAGCCACTGGGTCAACTGCCGCCACATCATGACGCCGCGGGTGTGAGAGTCGAACGAGATGTCCCCGAGGACCGTCGCCCCGGTGGTCGTGAACCCGCTCATCGTCTCGAACAGCGCGTTCGCCGGGTTCGCGAGCGTCGATTCGGGGTGAATCGGAGCCAGGACGCCCGGGATGCCGTGGGCCTCGACGAGGTACGGGACCGCACCCACGAGGGTCACCGCCAGCCACGTGACCCCGACCATCAGGAACCCCTCTCGCGCGCGGATGTCGGGGTCCGGCGAGAGGCTCTCGAACCACAGTCCGACGCCCATCGTGAGGGCGATGGTGAGGACGAACGGGAGAACCGTCTCGTCGTAGACGACGGCGATAACCAGCGGGAAGAGGAGCGGTACCGAGAGGTACTTCAGCACCGTGCCGACCAGGCTCAAACTGGCCCTGTAGTCGACCCGGAGCCTCATCGCGCCCCACCTGCAACGTTCACACGGGAGCCAGTAGCGACGACGGCTTTAAACTACTGAAGTCGGGTTCGGTCAGAGGCGCGAACTCACCTTGTCGATGGCCTTCGCGTCGACGAAGACGACGACGTGGTCACCGGCGTGAACGACGGTCTCGCCGCGGGGCGTGATGAACTCCCGGTCGCGCGTGATGGCCCCGATGACGACGCCCGCCGGGAGGTCCTTGATGGCGTCCTGAATCGTCCGGTCGGCGAGGACGCTCTCGGCGTCGACCTCTATCTCCAGGACCTCGGCCCGGTCGCTCTCGATGAGCGCGATGTTCTCGGCGCTACTCTCGCGCGTGAACCGGGTTATCTCCTCGGCGACGACCTCGCGAGGACTGACGCCGACGTCGACGCCCACCGCCTCGAAGAGGTCCACGTAGGCGATGGTGTCGATGACCGCGACCGTGCGTTCGACGCCCAGGCGGCGGGCGAGCAGCGAGACGAGGAGGTTCTTCTCGTCGGAGTCCAGCGCCGCGACGAGCAGGTCGGCCTCGCCGACGTGCTGTCGCTCGAGGAAGTCGAGGTCCGTCGCGTCGCTCTCCATGACCACCGTGTCGGGAAGCGCCTCCGCCAGGTCGCGCGCGCGGTCGGGGTCCTGTTCGATGAGTCTGGGTCGGAACCCCCGCTCTTCGAGGAGGCGGGCGACGTGGAAGCCGATTTCGCTCCCGCCGACGATGACCACCTCCTCAGCTGTCCCGGTCGACTCCTCGGGCGAGACGGACCGCGCGAACGCCTGGACGCTCCGGGGGCTCCCGATGACGACCACCCGGTCGCCGCTGCGAATGACGGCCTCTCCGCTCGGTATCTCGACGGAATCGTTCCGGAGGATGGCGGCGAACGTCAGCGCCTCGAACCGGTCGGCCTCGCGGACGGTCTGGTCGGCGACCGGACTGTCCTCCCCGACCTCGAACTCGGCCATCTGGACCTTGCCCCCCGCGAAGGGGTCGACGTCCCGCGCGGCGGGGAGTCCGACCACCCGGACGATAGACTCCGCGGTCAGCAGGTTCGTACACACCATGAAGTCGATGCCGAACGCCTTCTCCGAACGCTGCCAGGTCCTGAGGTACTCGGTGTTCTTGACGCGGGCGATGGTGAACGCGTCGCTGACGGCCTTGGCCGTGGCGCAGACCACGATGTTCGTCTCGTCGTCGTCGGTGCTCGCGATGACCAGGTCGGCCCCCTGAACGTTAGCGTCCTCCAGCGTCGAGACGGCCGTTCCGTCGCCCTGAATCGCCAGGACGTCCAGCGAGTAGTTGAGTTCCTCCACCCGCTCGGGGTCTCGCTCGACGACGACCACCTCGTGGGTCTGGTCCAGGTCCGCGGCGATGCTCGACCCGACCTGTCCCGCGCCGACGATCACTACCCGCATCTCCGGGCCTCCGGCGGCGTCATTGCTCCGTTGGTGATGACAGGGCAGCCGCTATTTCTCTTACGGGTCGCGGCGCCGAGTCGATACTGTCGGGTCGCCATCAGTCGGGCGTCTTCCTGACGTTCAGTTCGACGGGGCGACGCCGCCCTTCGAGGTCGGCGACGACGCGCTGGACGACGCGCTCTGCCTCCCGGACGAGGACGGGTTTGACCTTGTCGACGACGAGACCTAGCGAGACGAACCGCGGCAGGTCGAGGTTGCGCCTTCGGACGGTCGAGGCGTCGTACTCCACCTCGAAGAACACGCGACTCGCCACCGAGGCGTCGGGGGGCGCGTCGTCCGGAAGCGTGTCGAGGGACTCGACGCGCCAGCACCCCACGCCGTCGATGTCCTTGATGATGCGAAAGTCGATGCGCTCGGGCCGTCGCACCGCCGTGACCTCCGAGCGAGCGACGTACGTGAGCTTCCACCACTCGAACCGCATCCCGTAGCGCGTCCCCGCCGACCCGTCGCCCTCCTGCGTGACGCCCGTCAGGTACTTCGAGTAGTTGGCGTACCTGGGAAAGTCGATGAGGAAGTCGTACACGTCTCCCGGGGGGAGAAAGACGACGGTGCTGACGGCGATTTCGTCCACGCGCCCACTTGGGAGGTCGGGGCAAAAGGCTTGTGGGCCAGTGGACGAGGAGGCGCCCGACGCGTGGCGACGCCGGCGGCGGCCGACTCGTGGCTATTTAACGCCCGGCGGTCGAAGCCACCGGTATGCTCGCCGGAGCCAACGTCGTCCTCGGGGTCACGGGCAGCATCGCGGCGGTGAAGGTGGTCGAACTCGCACACGAACTGCGACGCCACGGCGCCTCGGTCACGGGCGTGATGACCGAGAGCGCCCAGACCATCATCCACCCCTGGGCCCTGGAGTACGCCACCGGACGCGAACCGATTACCGAAATCACGGGCGCAATAGAGCACGTGGACCTCGTTGGGCGCGACGCCTGGGCTGACGCGTTTCTCGTCGCCCCGGCGACGGCGAACACCGTCGGCAAGATGGCGGCGGCCATCGACGACACGCCCGTGACGACCTGTGCGACGACGGCCCTCGGGGCCGACCTCCCGGTCGTCGTCGCCCCGGCGATGCACGAACCCATGTACGACCATCCCGGCGTGATGCACGCGCTGGAGCGCCTGGAGGCGTGGGGCGTCGAGTTCGTCGACCCCCGCATCGAGGAGGGGAAAGCGAAGATAGCGACGGAGGAGGCCGTCGTCACCGGCGTCGCCCGCGCGGTGACGCCCCAGACGCTCGCGGGCGAGGACGTCGTCGTCACCAGCGGTGCGACGACCGAGTCGATAGACCCCATACGGACGCTCTCGAACCGGTCGTCGGGGAAGACGGGCCGCGCCGTCGCCCGCGCCTTGCACGTCCGGGGCGCGGACGTGACGCTCGTTCACGACGGACCCGATGTCCACTACGCGGACGTGGTTCGGGTGGAGACGGCGGCCGAGATGCGCGAGGCCGTCGCGGCGGCCGTCGAGGACGCGGACGCCCTGATTTCCGCCGCCGCAGTGAGCGACTTCACCGTAGAGACGGCCGACGAGAAGATTCGGTCCGGCCAGTCGCTGACGCTCGAACTGCACCAGGCCCCGAAACTCGTCGACGGGATTCGAGAGTCCCACCCCGACCTGCCAATCGTCGGGTTCAAGGCCGAGACGTCCGGCGACGACGAGGCGATGGTCGGGCGGGCGCGCGACCTGGCATCGCGAGTCGGACTCGCGTTCGTCGTCGCCAACGACGCGTCGGTGATGGGCGCAGACGAGACTCGCGCCCTCCTCGTCCGCGGGGACGACGTCGAGGAACTCGTCGGGTCGAAACTCGACCTCGGCGCACGCGTCGCCGACGAACTCGCGGCCGTGCTGGCCGACTGACTGCGGTGGGGCGGTCTGGAGGACTCGTCGGCCGGGGACGACGTCAGTCGTCGCCCTGGGCCGGGTCCTCGGGCCGACTGTTCAGTTCGCCCGGCCAGTGGACGCCCTCGATGAACGGGATGCCCATCCGCTGGGCGGCCCGAGATATCATGTGCGCGCCGGTCGGTGCGGTCAAGAACAGGAACAGCACCGTCACCAGCGCCATCAGGCCGTCGCCGCCGGGTCCGTAGTAGGCGAACCCGCCCAGCGCGATGAACCCGGCGCCGAACGTCGTCGCCTTCGAGGTGGCGTGCAACCGGTTGTAGACGGTCGGCAGGCGGATGAGCCCCACCGTCCCCACAACCAGGAAGAACAACCCGACGACGACGAGGGCCGTCACCAGCACCGCGCGAATCAGGCCGACGGAGACCGTGGCTGCTTCGGCGGTCATTCGATGATGTCCCCCTCCGTCACGAAGCGCGCGACGGTGATGGTGCTGATGAACCCGATTATCGCCAGGACGAGGCTCACGTCGATGTAGAACCCCTGGACCGTCACCATGGCGAACAGCACCGCGATGGCGACGACGTTCGTCCCGATGGTGTCCAGGGCGACGACCCTGTCGGGCGTCGTCGGGCCCGTGATGACGCGGTAGGCCGCCATCAACGTGGCCACCGCGGCGACGACGAGGCCCGCCTCGAGGACGAGGGTCAGGAATCCCGGGACGTCAGCGGCCATCGTCCACCTCCTCGTGGCGGGGGACCGGGTCCCCCGGCTTGAGTTCCTCGTCGAAGATTATCAGGGCGTAGTCCTCCCAGGTTCGAATCGGGTCGACGACCGCCTCGGGGTCGCCCCCGTCGATGCTGTGAACGTACAGTGTGTTCGTCTCTCTGTTGTAGTCCATGGTGAGCGTCCCCGGTGTGAGGGTGATGCTGTTGGCGATGGTCGTGATACCGGCCTCGGTCCTGACGCGGAGCGGCACTTCGACCACGCCGGGGTCTATCGGGAGCGACGGGTGGAGCACCCGCCAGGCGACGTCGAAATTCGCCACGACCAGGTCCCGCACGAAGACCAGGAGATAGAGCAGCGTGTAGGGCGCCACCTGCAGGTTGCGCGAGACGGTGGCGTCCCGCGTGTAGAACCGGCGGACGCTGTAGGCGACCGGGAGGCCGACCAGGAGGCCGATGACGAACTCCTCCGCGACTCTCGTCGGCGTCAGGTCGACGCCCCGCACGAACAGCCACAGCACCGCCAGGATGACGCCGGTGAGAGGCCAGCGTCGCGTCATCCGACCACCCCCCGCGGGCGGACCGCGTCGACGTACGCCCCGGTGTCGAGCGTCGCCTGGGCGGCCGCTTCCGCCGCCCGGAAGAGGCTCTCGAACCCGATGCCGAACCCGACGAGTGCGAGGGCGAGCGAGACGACCACGAAGACTTCGCCCGTCAGCACTAGTCGCCGAAGTTCGTCACCGTCGGCAGACGGGCCGGGGAGGCCGATGGGATCGCTGGCCTCAGCGTCCCTGCCGCCGCCGTCCGAGTGGGCAGGGCCGGTTCCCTCGCCCCCCTCCTCGGCTCCCGACCCCGCCGGCGGGTGACGGGGCGCAACGGCCCACATCGAGGGGAGCATGTGCTCGACCGTCTGGGTCCGGCCGCCCCAGAACACGGCGTTCCAGGCCCGCGTGAAGTAGGCTATCGTGAGGATGGCCCCGACGAGCGCGACGGCGAGCACCGCGGCGGCGCCCGCGGCGTCGGTCGCCATCGCCCGGGCCGCCGCGTCGAAGACGAGGAACTTGCCGAAAAAGCCCGACAGCGGCGGCACGCCGATGAGCGCCAGCGCGCCCACCAGGAACGCGCTGGCCAGGAACGGCGCTCGGCCAGCCACCCCGCCCAGGTTACGGAAGTCGGTCGTCCCGATGGCCGTGTGGACCGTCCCGCTGGCGAGAAACAGCAGCGATTTCGCCAGTCCGTGGTTGAACGCGTAGACGAGCGACGCCGCGACGGCGAGCGTTCGCACCGCGGGCACGGTGGCGCCGACGGCCAGCGGAAGCAGGATGAATCCGACCTGCCCGATGCTCGAGTACGCGAGAACCCCCTCTATCTCGTTGCGACTGACGGCGCCGACGCCGCCGAGCAGGATGCTCGCCGTCGCCATCACGAAGAACACAGGCCCGTAGAAATCCAGGAACGACCCGCCCGAGAGACCCGGGATGCCTAGTCCATCGGGGAGCGTCGCCGCGGCGAAGACGGTGAAGTACAGGCGGAGGATGGCGTAGACGCCCACCTTCTTGACGACCCCGGCGAGCATCGCCGTAATCGGCGCCGGAGCCGCCCGGTAGGCGTCCGGGACCCAGAACTGGAACGGGACCACGCCGGCCTTCAGCGCGAACACGCTGAACAGGATGGCCGAGAGCCCCAGGACCGGCAGGACGCTGACGCCGAACGTCCCCGGGTCCGCCAGGCGGCGGGCGATGTCCGCCATGTTGAGCGTCCCCGTCGTGGCGTAGAGACCGCCGATGGCCAGCAGCATGACCGCGCTCCCGAGGAGGTTCAACACCACGTACTGCAGGGCCGCTCGCGTGTGCTGCGGGCCGCTGTAGAACAGCACGAGGATGTAGCTCGACATGAGCATCACCTCGAACCAGACGAAGAGGTTGAACACGTCGCCGGTCAGGAACGACCCCGAGACGCCGACCATCATGAAGTGGTACAGCGGGTGGTACGAGAGGCGCTGCCCGAAGCTGTCGACGAACAGGACCGAGAAGACCACCGCCGCGACCGAAACGACTGCGGCGAGGGCGAGCATGAACACCGAGAGGCCGTCGGCGACGAGGACGATGCCGAACGGCGGGGCCCAGTTCGACACCTGGTAGACGAGCGTCTCTGGTGCCGACCCGAACGGGAGCATCACCTGCTGGAACAGGGCCGCGACGACGACGAGGTAGCCGACGGCGCCGGCGATGCTCAGCCCGCGCTGGAGTTTGTCGCTCGGCCGCGCCAGCAGCGTCAGGATGGCCGTTGCGAGCGCGACGAGTAGCGGTGCCGCGACGATGTGACTGTGAGTCATGTGGAATCCCCCAGTTCGTAGGTGTCAATCGTACCGTGCTCCTCGTAGACCCGGTAGGTCAGGACGAGCGCCAGCGCCGTGGTTCCGAACCCGATGACGATGGCCGTGAGAACCAGCGCCTGGACCAGCGGGTCGGTGGTGTGCGCGGCGCCCTCGCCCCCGTGCGAGACGATGGGCGCGGACCCCGACAGGCCGCCCATCGTCACCAGGTAGACGTTCGCCGACTGGCTGATGATGGTCACGCCCCAGACGACCCGCACCACGTCGCGACGGAGCACCAGGAACGTCCCCAGGCTGAAGAGGACGCCGAGCGCCGCCGCGAGGACGAACTCGGTCATTCGAAGCCCACCTCCCCGACGATTGTGAGGAGTCCGCCCACGACGGTGAAGAACACGCCGAGGTCGAACGCGAAGGCGCTGGCTACCTCGAACTCCCCGTAGAGGGGCACGTGCTCGAGGAAGAACACCGCCTGCGTCAGGAACGGCAGGTCGAACAGGAGCGGCACCAGGCCGCTCCCGGCGGCTAAGGCCAGGCCGAGCGCGAACATCCAGCGGTACCACTCGACGAGTCCGTGGCGCTCGGCCATGTCCAGCGGGAGCCCCAGCAGGTCGTGCTGGAGGTAGTCCAGGCCGAAGATGACGTAGACGAGGACGAACGCCGTCACGGTGAGCACCCCGCCGATGAACCCCCCGCCGGGGAGGTTGTGTCCCTGAAACAGCAACGAGATGGCAGTCACCAGGATAATCGGCGTCACGACGCGCACCACCGTGCGCGAGATGACCGTCGTTCGCGTGTCGTAACTACCGCCGTCCGGGCGCAGGCCGGGCGCAGGCCCGGACCCAGACCCGGGGCCGTCGTCGGCGTCGTCCGCGTCGCGTCGCGTCGTCATTGGGTTTCACCTCGCGTTCGCATTCGAACGAGCGTCAGAATCGCCAGCGCCGCCATGGCGACGACGGATATCTCGCCCATGGTGTCGAACGCCCGGAAGTCGACCAGGATGACGTTGACGACGTTCGAGCCGCCGCCCCAGTCGAGCAACACCTGGCCGTGTTCGGCCGGCAGTCCCCCGCGCCGGAGGAGAAACTCTTTGAGCGCCGGGTCCGGCGTAGCCGACGTCGACGCCAGGACCGTCAGGAACACCGTCACGCCGACGGCCAGAGAGAGGACGCCGTCGCGGACCGCGACCAGCGTCCGCGGCTCCCCGTAGTAGGCCGGCAGGCGGTCGAGCACCAGCAGGAAAATGACCAGCACGAGCGTCTCGACCACCAGTTGCGTCAGCGCCAGGTCGGGGGCGCTCGCGAGGATGTAGAAGATGGCGACCATGAACCCGAGGATGGAGAGAGTCAGCACGCCGGCGATGTGGGATGGTGCAATCTCCACCGTGACCGCACCGACGACCGCGATGAGCAACACGAGTACGATGGGGAGTCCCAGGTCGACGCCGGTGAACGCCGGGAGGGCGATGCCCGCGGCGGCGTATCCGGCGAGGGCGAGCACCGTCACGCCGGCCAGCGCCCAGGTCGCGTACGTTCGCAGGAGTCCGTTCTGGACGACCGGCGTCACGCGGGTCCCGGTCACCGTCAGCCCGTCGACGGCGCCGTCGTACCACCAGTTGGCGCGGAGCGGACCGCTGATGGCCCGGCGGAGGCCGCGGTGCAGGCGGTCGTAGAACGGGTAGGTCACCAGTCCGAGCGTGATGGTTATCAGGCTCATGATGAACGCCGGCGAGAGGTGCGTCGGCAACCCGACGTGGCCGAACTCGGCGTGTCCGCCAACCGCCGTGCTGGCGAACACGTCCTCGACGAGCAGGTGGACCGCCGTCCCGGGCGAGATGCTGATTCCCACGACGAGAACGCCGAGGAGCGCCGGCGGCAGCACCATCACCCACGGCGGCCGGTGGACGTGGTCCAGTTCGTCCGGTCGGTCCCCGAAGAACAGCATCAGGAACCGGATGGAGTAGAGGAACGTGAAGACGCTCCCGAACACGGCCACGACGGGGTACAGCCAGGTGAGTCCGCCGTGCAACTGCGCCGTCTCGTAGGCGGCGTAGAACAGCAACTCCTTCGAGTAGAACCCGTTGAACGGCGGAATGCCCGCCATCGAGAGCGAGGCGACGGCCGCGATTGCGGCCGTAATCGGCAGGTCGCGCCACAGCCCTCCGAGTTCGCGGATGTTCCGCGTGCCGGCCTCGTGAGCGACGATGCCGGCCACGAGGAACAGCGCCGCCTTGAACGACGCGTGGTTGAGGATGTGGAACGCGCCCGTCTCGCCGCCGACGGCCTTCGCGAACCCGAACCCGGCGATGATGAGTCCGAGGTGCGAGGCGGTGGAGTACGCCAGCAGCTCCTTGATGTCGGTTGCGGCCACAGCCAGGATGGCGGCGACGGTCATCGTCAGCAGACCCATCACCGTGAACACGAGCGTCCACTCGACGAGCCCACCGTGGACCTCCGCGGGGAGCAACAGGGGGCGGAAGCGGCCCACCAGGTAGACGCCGGCTTTCACCATCGTCGCGGAGTGGAGGAACGCCGAGACGGGCGTGGGCGCCTCCATGGCGTTCGGTAGCCACACGTGGAACGGCACCTGCGCGGACTTCGTCGCCGCGCCGATGCCGACGAGGAGGAGGACGGGAATCAGCAGGCCCGCGTTCGCCAGCGCCTCCCGCACCGTACCGGCGTTCTCGACGAGCACCGGGACGCTGAACGTCGCCTGCGGCAGGGCCTGCCCGGACGCCCAGACCAGCAACAGGAACCCGACGAGCATGAACAGCCCCCCAGAGACGGTGATGAGCATGGACTTCCGGGCCGCGTACTGGGAGGCCTGCTGGTCGGTGTAGTGGCCGATGAGGACGAACGACGAGAGGCTCGTCAGTTCCCAGAAGACGAACAGCGCGACGAGGTCCCCGGCCAGCGCGACGCCCAGCATCGACCCCATGAACGCGAGGAGCGTCGAGTAGTACCGCGCCTGTCCGGGTTCGCCGTGCATGTACCCGCCGGAGTAAAACAGGATGAGGACGCCGACGCCGCTCGCGAGAAACGAGATGAGTAACGCGAGCCCGTCGACGTAGAACGCGAGCGAGACGTTCAGCGACGGTATCCAGTCGACGGCGACCGTTCCGTGGGCCCCGTTCAGATACAGACTGGTTACCCCCGCGAACGACACCAGTGCCACCGCCGAGGCGAAGTACGCCGTACGCTCGCCCAGGGCACGAAAGACGAACGGTGTGACCGCCGCCGCCGCGAAGGGGAGGAAGATGACGGCGAGGACGGTACTCAGTGTTGGTTGCACGCGCGAAAGTTGTGGCAACGTGCGACTTAGGTGTTGCCAAATCTGTCTCGTCCGGCGACAGCGGCGGGAGATTGCCGCAGACCGCTCGTTCTCGGCAGGGAGCCCGCAGGCCCCGGTATGCCGCTGTCAGTCGACTCTCCCGCGACCGAACGTCGCGGACCCCGGACAGTGGTCGGGTGAATGTCGTATAGTTTGCAATTCAGATATACTTTTTTCTATCTCTATTCACACCGGATACGTATGGACGAAGAAGAGCCGATCGAGGAAATACTGGACACCATCGGTGACAAGGAAGCCCGGCGTGTCCTGGCCTCGGTTAGCCAAGACGCACGGTCGGCCAAAGAGTTAGCCGACATGCTCGACCTCTCCCTTCCGACAGTGTATCGACGCCTCGAACTCCTCCAGGAACACGACCTGGCGAAGTCGCGGACGCTCGTCGGGGAGAACGGGAACCACTACAAAGTTTTCGAGTGTAACTTCGACGCGACGGTCATCTCGCTCGACGAAGACGTCTACAACGTCCGGATTTACCGCACCGACAACCTCCCCGAACGGTTCTCCTCGCTCTGGGACGAACTCGGCGCCGAGTGAGATTGCGCTTCCGCGAGAGCATCTCCGAGACCTGGCCGAGAAGCGTGCATTATTTGTAATCTGCGCGAACCGGTCACACACGATGGTCGATATCGCCTGGGTCGTACTGGGGTTTCTGCGACTGGTGGTCTTCGGTCTCGCCCTCGGACTGACGCTCATCAGTTTTCAGGCCTACTCGCGCAAGCGAACCGAGCGGTTACAGTTCGCGTTCATCGGATTCGCGTTCATCAGCATGGGCGTGGCGCTCTCGACGCTCACGACGCAGCTCCGGAGCTTCCAGGTGCTGTTCGGAATCGCGGAGACGATTCCGTTCATCATCGGATTCTCCATGCTGTACGCCTCGCTGTTCAGGTAATCCGGGGGTCGGCGCCGGGCACCCCGGCGGCCCGCCGGACGCCGGTATGGGTCTCCTGGTGGCATCACGCACGCGGGAATACTTGAGTGCGCTCGACTCTTGAGTGCGCTCGACCTCCCGACGTGGGTGCGAAAGAGCAAGGTGACACGTAGCTGGTAACTCTCCGTGCGCCTCCTGGTTCTCGACCGATAATTCCGCCTCTCTATCACCAATTTCAATAATCTCAGTGGAGAAACACGACATCGAATTCGGGCAGTACATTCTCTCTACACTGACTGTATCGCATCTGAGAACCTTTTTCAGTACGAGAAATCACTCAGGCGGGTTTATGGCCCATACATCCATCCTGGGTTGTATGGACGGGACGAGACAGGATCGGACTGGACGCCGGCATCCTCTCTTGGGGGGGCCGAACGGGACACGTCGGGGGGACCGATGATACTCAATCCGTCGCGGATGGCGGATCCGAACGGACCGACGCCGGACCGTGACCTGGTGGTCGATACCCTGGAGGGCAAAGCCCAGACGGACCTCTCGCTCATCGCAGTGTACGGGGCGACGTCGTTCGACATTTTTCACGTGGGGGACCCGTTTCGAGAGTCGTTCGACGACGAGGCGGCCCTCCAGGCGCACTTCTCGGACCTCGCAGACGAGATGCGAACCGAGTTCTTCGAGCACGGCCTCTTCGCGGGTCTCCGCCCGACTCACCAGCAGGTCGAGTACCGAACGCGACCCCACGGCGACGAGCGACTCCTGCAGGTCTACTGCGGGGGACGGGGGATGGTCGTCGTCCTCGACGCCGAGGAGCCGGTGAAGCCACTGGTCCACGCGGCGTGTCAGTTGCTGGCGAAGTGGTGAACCGGACGAGACAGCGGGGGGACGCGTAAGTCGGACGGGCGAGATCGATTGTCGGCGTATCTCCGAAGACGGGCAGCCGAGCGTTCGGTGGGTTCGTCGCACCGTGCCGCGATGGTTCGCAGGCGTCGAGGTGGGAGACCGGGCGTCGCTGCAACTCGGTACCACGCGAATTTCTACCGCGACAGGCGGCCGCGGGGGGCGCGCGAATCGCCATCTTTTATGCCCGACCCACAGACACCACGACATGGACCAGTTGCGTCAGTCCCTCCTCGAAGCGCCAATCATCGAGAAAGAGGACTACCAGTACTTCGTCCATCCAATCAGTGACGGCGTCCCGATGCTCAAACCGGAGCTGCTCCGGGAAATCGTCGTCAAGATTATCCGCAAAGCCGAACTCGAGGACGTCGACAAGATCGTCACGCCGGCCGCGATGGGAATCCACATCTCGACGGCCGTGTCGCTGATGACGGACATCCCGCTGGTCGTCATCAGGAAGCGCCAGTACGGCCTCGAAAACGAGGTGGCGCTCTCCCAGCAGACGGGATACTCGGAGAGCGAAATGTTCATCAACGACGTCCACAGCGGTGACCGCGTGCTCGTCATCGACGACGTGCTCTCGACGGGCGGGACGATGAAGGCGATTCTGGACGCGCTATCGCACATCGGCGCCGACGTCGTCGACGTCGTCGCGGTCATCAAGAAGGCCGGGCCGAACAAACTCGACGACACCGACTACAGCGTCAAGACGCTCATCAACGTCACCGTGGAGGACGGCGAGGTGGTCATCGTCGACGAGCACGGGGACGGCTGAGTCGGGGCGACTGCCAGGCGCCGCAGGCCGACTTCTGGCCGGTAGCGAGCGCGGCGGACGGTCGATTCGTTCGGCACTCGACACGCTCTGTGCGACCGTTCAGTGGCGCGAGAAAGTCTGTCGCAGTACTGCAATAATAGAAAAAAACTTAGCCCCACCCCCGCTGAAACGTACCATGAAAGCCGTAGTTCTGGCTGGTGGTTTCGCGACGCGGCTGTGGCCGATTACGAAAGACCGACCGAAGATGTTTCTCCCGGTCGGCGACGGAACCGTCATCGACACGATATTCGAGGACCTCGAGGACGACGACCGGGTCTCCGAGGTGTTCGTCAGCACCAACGAGGCGTTCGAGCAGGCCTTCGAGGCGTATCTGGCGGACAGCGAGTTCCAGAAGCCGACGCTCTCCATCGAGGAGACCCGGGCGGAAGACGAGAAGTTCGGCGTCGTGGGGGCACTCGCCGAACTCATCGAACGCGAGGGCGTGGACGAGGACTTGCTGGTCGTCGCCGGCGACAACCTCATCAGCTTCGACCTGTCTGATTTCGTCGACTACTTCTACGAGAAAGAGACGCCCTCTATCGTCGCCTACGACGTCGGATCCAAGGAGAAAGCCAAGAGCTACGGCCTCGTGGAACTCGACGGCGAGCAGGTAGTCGACTTCCAGGAGAAGCCCGAGGACCCCCGGAGTACGCTCGTCTCTATCGCCTGTTACGCGTTCCCCCGAGACACGCTGGCGCTGTTCGACGAGTACCTGGCGGGCGATAACAACCCGGACGAACCCGGATGGTTCATCCAGTGGCTGCAGGGCCAGGGCGACGTACACGCGTTCACGTTCGACGGCGCCTGGTACGACATCGGCACGCCGGAGTCCTACCTGGACGCGGTGGCGTGGTTCCTCGACGGGGACAACTACATCGCCGACAACGCGACGATAGAGAACACGCGACTCGGGTCGAACGTGCACGTCATGGAGGGCGCGGAAATCCACGATTCGGTGCTCGACGAGAGCGTCGTCTTCCGGGACGCCGTCATCCGCGATTCGGACATCCGGCGGACGATTATCGACGAGAACACGAACGTCGAGAACCTGGACCTCTCGGGTGCGCTCATCGGCGCGCACTCGCGAATCCGGGACGAAGACGAGCCCTGAACGGGAACGCAGACGAACCCTGGCCCGCGTCAGCGACTCCCGAGTCGCGCGTCGGTGATGCGCAGTCGCCCCCTGGTTCCGTCCCACTCCGTCTCGTAGGACAGTTCTATCGGGCGAGACATGTGCGGCCCGTCGGTGACGAACGTCTCGAACTCCCCGCCCTCCCCGAGAACGTGGACGCCGTACTGCTCGTTGAGCGCCGACAGTTCCTCGACGGCGTCCCGGTCGAGCGTTCTGCCCAGCCACGACTCGTCCAGGCCCGCGGCGGCGACCTGGAGTATCGTAATCTCGAACCCCGCCTCGAGCATCGCGGCGGCCAGTTCTCGCGGGTCGCGCTGCCAGAGGGGCGCGAACAGGTCGATGCCGAGTCGCTCGCACATCCCACGGATGCGGTCGGTCTGGAACTCGGAGGCGACGGCACCGGCGGTCACGCCCGCGAGCGGTATCTCCGCGGCCAGGTCGTCAAGCGCCGCCTCCAGCGGTTCGAGTTCGGCGTCGCCCCGGGCGCCTGCGTCGGACGCGTCCGCCCCGCCGAAGTCGTCGGGTTCGACCTCAACCAGTTCGATGCCGACGCTCTCGGCGGCCAGGGCTGCCAGGCGCGTCGCGGGGACGTGATACATGTAAGAGTCTCCCGCCGGGTGCACCGTCAGCAGGCGCGTCACGTTCAGCCCCTCTTCGAGCGCGCGGTAGAGCGCCCAGGAGGAGTCCTTGCCTCCGGAGAAGAGGCTAACCCACTCGTCTGCCATCGAGACGGCTACGGGTGAGGCGTACATACCGGCTACGGATTGTCGGCGGAGGTGGGCGCCCGGTGGGACCGAGCGCCGGCCGGACAGAGGGCCGGCGGGGACCGAGTACCGGCCGGACAACGTGCCGGCGGGGCTCCGGTGCAGAATAGGAGACCGGCCCCGGCGGCAGTTCCGGAGCGACGTGGAGGAACCGCGAACCCGCGCTCGTCGACGAATGCGAGACTAGTCGGGAGGGGAAACGCGACAGAGAGCACAGCAATCCAACTCGAAAAGTGGCGTCGGCGCTGTCGAACCGATGGCGCGCCGTACCGCGCTCGTTCAGGCCTGTTCGCCGCCGTCGGCCGCGGGCTTCACGTCGTACATCTCCCGGTAGACGGACGCCCACATGTTCGCGCGGTGGCGGCGCGGGAACGGCCTGACACACCGGGCGAGCGCGCGGCGGAGTGTGGATGCGAGAGTCATCTTTAGGTGTACCTAAACATCCTGAGGCAAAAAACGTGGCGCCGATTTCCTGCCGGAGAGAACCGAACGGCCGGAGCAGCATCGGGCCTGCGGAGAGCGGTAGTACGCGCTAGTGCGGCGGGTCGGGTCGACCGACCCGAGTTACATGTAACCGAGGTCGCGCAGTCGCTCCATCAGGTTCTCCTTGTCCTGGGCGCGTCCGGCCCGTTCGGTCCCGGATTCGAGGTCCTGCGCCCAGGCCGGGCGGTCGTCCGACCGGGCCGACCCCGACTCCGTGCCGAGGGAGCGGAACCCCTCGAAGTACTTCGGCGAGACGGGGAGGTCCTCGGGGGTGACCCCCGCCGGCAGGTCCGCCGTATCCTGCGGGACGTGGCCGGCGGGGTACCCCGCGACCGTATCCGGGACGAGAAACTCCCAGAACGCGTCCCAGACGTCGGCTTCCTCGAACTGGAGAATCGGGTGGACGCGGTCGTGGGGCGGGTACTTGCTCGAATCGTGGCGCGGACTGAAGAACGTCTCGTCGGCGCGGGCGGCCTGTTCGTCCCAGCGGACGCCGGAGAAGATGCCGTCGAACCCGTACTCGGTGACGACGTCGTTGAGAGCGACGGTCTTCAGCAGGTGGTTCCCCTCGAACGTGTCGGCGTCGAGGACCAGCGTGTCGTCCTCGTAGCCGAGTCGGTCCAGTTCGCGGCGGTTTCGCTCGCTCAGGTCGGCGACCGGGACGTCGTCGCCCGGTTCGACGCCGAGTCGCACGAAGTCCTCGTTGCAGGCCTCGACGAGTTCGAGGTCCCAGCGGTCGACCCACCTGTGGACGAACGCGACGGTCTCCGGGAAGTGCTCGAAGTGGTCGATGAACACGACCGGCGGCACGGGGCGGCCCTGCTCGCTCGCGACCTCGCGGACCACGTACAGCACGAGAGTCGAGTCTTTCCCCCCGGTCCACATCACGGCCGGCCGCCGGTACTGGTCGAGCGCGCGGGCGGTCACGTCGGCGGCCGCCTCGAACTTGGCCGCGAGCGTCGGGTAGGCCGCCGCGTCGGCCTCTCGACCCTCGTCGTAGTCCACGTCGACGTAGGCGGGAAATTCGGACATGCCTGTACGAGAGGAGCGGCCAGAGCATAACTTGTGCCGACTGACGGACCGTCGGTTCGTCGGCGGAGCGTCGAAACGCGGGTGAGAAACGGCGTCGCCCGGAGGGCGGTCGCGGCCCGGCGTTACATGTAGCCGAGGTCGCGCAGTCGCTCCATCAGGTCCTCCTTGTCCTGGGCGCGACCGGCGCGCTCGGTGGTGTTCTCGATGTCCTGCAGCCAGGCGGGGTCCTCGGCCGCCTTGTCGGTGCTGACTTCGCTACCCAGCGACCGGAATCCGGCGAAGTACTTCGGCGAGACGGGGATGTCGTCCTGCGTGAGTCCGTTCGGCAGGTCGTCGTTGCTCTGGGGAACGTACCCCTCCTCGGGGTAGCCCTCGACCGTCTCCGGGACCACGTAGCCCCAGAACGCGTCCCACACGGACCGCTCGTCGAACTGGAGGATGGGCTGAATGCGGTCGTGGGGCGGGTAGATGTCCGGGTCGTGGCGCGGACTGAAGAACGTCTCGTCGGCGCGCGCCTCCTGTTCGTCCCAGCGGACGCCCGAGATGACGCCGTCGATGTCGTTGGATTCGAGAGCGTCGTTGAGGGCGACGGTCTTCAGCAGGTGGTTGCCGACGTACGTGTCCAGCAGGAAGGGGAACGTCTCCTCCTCGTACTCGAGGATGTTGTGGACGTGGTGCTGGTTGTGCTCGGAGAGCGCGTCGACCGGAATGTCGTCGCCGGGTTCGAGGCCCTGGTCGTCGACGTACGCGCCGACGTCCTCGTTGCTCGCGTAGATGACTTCGAGGTCCCACTCGTCGGCCCACTTGTCCACGAAGTCGTGGATGGCGTCGAAGTGCTGGTAGTGGTCGATGAAGACCGCGGGCGGCGTGTCGTAGCCGTACTTCTCTGCGACTTCCTTGATGAAATACAGGGTGAGCGTGGAGTCTTTCCCGCCGGTCCACATCACCGCGGGGTTCTTGTACTCCTCGAGACCCTTCTTCGTGACTTCGAGCGCTTTCTCGAGTTTGTCTTCGATGTGCGGATAGTCCGCGGGGGTCTCTCCTTCGCCGTCGCTGTAGTCGACGTCGAGGTAGTCGGGGAAGCCTTCTGGCATCGTGTAATTACATATAATTAGCTCCCATTAAGGGTCTTATGGCTCACACACGGCTTGTTGCGGGGTAGCACACGCCAGGACCCTGCTCTATCGCGTCGGCGCCCAGTAACCAGAAGTAGACGTGCGAGCTGCGGATGGCTCGCCGTGCGCCGAGACGAGGGACCTCCGACGTCAGGTCAGGAAATCGACGAGGGCGACGAACCCACCGAGGACGAACAGGACCAGGCCGATTCCCGAGGAGAACGGTTCCGGGAACAGGAGAAGCGCCGCGGCGAGGAGGAGGACCGTCCCGTAGACTTTCGGGTCGACGATTCGAGCGCTGTCGTCCGGGAACCCCCAGTAGACGCCTTCGTTGTCGGGGTTCCGCCCGGCCATCCGGGGTTTGCCCTCCTCGGTTTCCGTGTACAGTTCGTCGTCCGGGTCTGAATCCGGCGGCGTTCTGTCGGAGGCGCGGTCCGAACTCATGTGGTCGCTAGGTCGGTGCGCCGGGTAACGCTTCGGCCAGCATTCGCCTGCCCCCGAATCAGTAGACGTCCCGAACACCCCTTCACGCGAGCGCGACGTCCCCCGATACGGCTTCGAGTATTGGTCGACGTACGGTCGACCCCGTGACCGGTTGCCGCTCGACGTCCGCCCGCGTCCGGGGACAGTCGAACGCATCCCCGTTCGTCTCGGGACTACGCCGCGATGCGTTCGAATCCTCGCCCAGCGCAGGGAGGTAGAATCGACTGCCGAGACCAGGTTGCTACCGGACGAAAACCGACGAACGCTCCGCGACGCTGGACCGTGGTAACTGCCCGTTGGTACCTGCTCGCTCGGCACCGAGCCTAACTGATGAACTTGTTGTCGCGCCAGTTGACGCCGTTCGTGTTCGAGGACCCGTGTTGCGGGTTCTCGACGACCTCTATCGAGGCCGGGCGTTCCTGGCCTTCCACGATGCGCGTCGCCTCCAGTTTGCCGTCCTCCGTCTCAGTGATGGCGGTCAGCGTCCCCTTCTCGGCGCGTTTCGCCAGGTCCCGGAGGACGAGGAACATCTGGTACTGGAGCGCGGTGTTCTGCAGGACCGTCTCGCGGTCGCCCTTGAAGCAGGCGAACTCGACGAGTTCGGACGGAATCTCCTCCTCCTCCTCGCCCCAGCGGGGGCCGCCGGCGCGCGGCGGTTCTTCCTCGTAGACGCGGGTTTCGGTCACGCTGGCCTTCAACTGGGCCGTGGGCGTGTACTTGCTGATGGTGTCGTCTGCTGCGACGGCCTTGATGATGAGCGTGTTGTTACGCCGCGTGATGTCAATATCTCTGACACCCTCTGGCAGTCGCGGATCACCTTCGAAGTAGTCCCGTACATCTTCAAGGGGCAGTTCAAGTGTCGAATGAAGTCGATATACGCGGCCTGACATTGTTTGGGAAGGTCGGAGTGCGTTCGCTGCGCCCTCGGGGCAGCGTGGTTACCCGTGTTGACCTACGATACCGAGGTTTATATGGTCTGCTCTTTACCCCGTTTGTTGCGGATACGTTATTTAACGTTAAGTGGACGGAAATCGGCAGACTCGGACGGATTACCCCCGGAGAGTCGCTTCCAGTTCCCCGCGTTCCTCCATCTCCGCGAGAACGTCGCTTCCGCCGATGAATTCTCCGTCGACGTACGTCTGGGGTATCGTCTCCCACCCGCTGTGCGACTCCAGCGCGGCCCGGTAGGCGGGAAGCGCCGGGAGGACGTCGACCGTCTCGAACTCGTCGACGTGCCGCGAGAGCAGTTCGAGCGCCCGCCGCGAGTAGCCACACTGGGGCATCAGGCGGTTGCCCTTCATGAACAGCACCACGTCGTTGTCCGCGATGATCTGGTCTACCTCCGAATGTACCGCCGCCGGGTCTCGCTCCTGGTCCGACTCGAATGACATGGACCGGCCTAGGGGACGACGGGGCTAAGCCGTTACGCTGCTGGAGAAACGACACGCGTCCGCCCGTGAGTCGACGCGGTCGTCCGGAGCCCGAAGACGACCCCGTCGTGTCCGTTCTGGAACCGGCGTGGTCGTTTCCGTGGGGGTCGGCGCCTGTCAGGAGTTCCCGACGCGGACGACGTTGATGAGCGAGTAGAGCGGAACGTCGCTGACCGTGTCCAGCCCCTGCTTGTCGACGAGCACGCAGGCGGCGACCGGGTTCCCGCCCTGTTCCCTGATGGCCTCGATGGTCTCGCGCATGGTCGTCCCGCTGGTGATGGTGTCGTCGACCACGTAGCAGTCCCGGTTGCGAATCTGGGCGAAGTTCCGGGAGAAGCTCCCGCCGAGGTCCTCGATGTCGCCCTCCTCCCAGTGATGCTTCGCGGGGGTGTACGTGCCGAGGTCGGTGTCGAGTTCGCGCGCGATGACCGTCGTCATGGGCGCGCCCGCCTTCTCGACGCCGATGGTCAGGTCGACCTCCTCGCCCTCCTTCGAGAGCAGGTCGGCCATCGCCTGCCCGATGTAGGTGAGACGGGCGCTGTCCCGGCCGATGGCGCTCCAGTCGACGTGGATGTCCTCGGGGCTGCCCGCGAAGGTTTCGGGCTCCAGACCCGCGTCGGGGCCGCTGCTCCGCTCGACGAGCCAGCTCGCCGTCTCGCGAGAGACGTTCAGCTCGTCGGCGATTTCACCCTTCGAGAGTCCGTGTTCGGCCAGGTCGGCCGCGCTCTCGATGAGGTCGTCAACGTTCTTCATACGCCGTGAATTGAACAGCCGTTTTTATAGTCGTATCGTCATCCGCAAAGGCCCGACTGAACTCCGCCGGCGAGTACACCCCGGTCACCAGCGCGTCGAGGAACCACGACGGGAACTGGTTCAGCATCCGGCAGGCGGCCTCGAACTGCCGGCGGTTGGAGTTGACGGACCCGACGAGTGCCTTGTTCCCGAGGACCATCTCCCGGTGGAACGCGCCGCCGTCGAACTCGAACGTCCAGGAGTCCGGAATCCCGAGCAACGCCGCGACGCCGTTCGGCGCCAGCGCCTCCACGGCCCGGGTCGCGTGTTTCGCGTACCCGGTGGCCTCGAACAGGAGGTCCACGCTCTCGTGGGCCCCGGGGACGGCGTCGACCGGCGTCTGCCTGGAATCGACGTACGTCGCGCCGAGTCGCTCGATGACGTCGATGGTGGGGTCGGGTCTGTCCCGGCGCCCGAGGCAGTACAGGCGGTCGAACTCCTGGTCGAGTGCGGCCAGCGCGAGCAGCCCGAGGCTCCCGTTTCCGAGCACCATCGCCGACTCGGGGCGCCACTCGAACGCCGAGCGAGTCGCCCGCGCGTGTTCGAGCGCCTTCCGGACGACCGAGAGCGGTTCGACGAGGAACCCGAACTCCGCGACGGGGTCGGGAACGCGAACCAGAAACTCGGCCGGGGTCGTCACGTACTCGGCCATCAGCCCGTGCGCACCCTCGATGCCGCGTTCCACGTACGCCCCCGCCGGCGCCATGTCCGGTTCGCCCCGCTCGAAGTACTCGTTGCCCCCGTCCACGGGCCGTCGCACCGTCGGGACCACCACGTCGCCGCGCTCGAACGACGTCCCGTTCGGGTCCTCGACGACGCCGACGGCTTCGTGTCCGAGTACCATGTAGTCGTCTCCCTCGGGGTACCGCCCGTGGCCGCCGCTGACGACTTCGTGGTCGGTTCCGTCGATTCCGACCCGCAGAACGCGAACCAGGGCCTCGCCGGCCGCGGGCTCTGGGCGGGGGAGGTCAGCGATTTCCGGGCTCTCTCGTCCTTTCCTGACGACGATAGCCTGCATGGAACGCGACAGGTGCCGCACTACCAAAAGATTTATTCTGTATCGAGTAAGAAATGTGTACACGGTGGGTGCCCCTCCGCGTCGAACCAGCCCAGCCGTCGCGTGAGTCTGTCCAGCCCAGCAACGTGGGCACTCACCGGACCCGTGCCAGTTCTCCTCTCCCTCGGTCCTCTCCGCTGCGGTTTTCTCCTCTGCGGTCCTCTGCTCTCCTCGATTCCTACATCACCCCTTTCCGCCCCTCCTCCACCCTCTCTCCGTCCCTCGTCCACCGTTCCTGCATCCAGCGGTTCTCTACCACGTCTCCGCGACCGGCCTTGCAGCCCGCGGGGCGTCCCACCGACGACGGACCGTCACTCGATGTCGTCGACCAGATCGGCGGCCGCGCCGGTGTAGGTCGCCGGCGACAGGGCCCGGAGTTCTTCGCGCACCGCCTCGTCGACGTCGAGGTCGTCGAACAGCGCGCGGAAGTCCTCCAGGCGGACGTCGCGGCCCCGCGTCAGCTCCTTGACTCGCTCGTAGGCCTCTGTGTCTCCCTCGCGGCGGAGAATCGTCTGAACCGCCTCGCCGACGACCGCGGGCGACTCGTCGAGGTCGGCGCGCATCACCTGCTCGTTGGGGACGACTTTTTCCAGACCCTCGCGGGTCTTGGTGTACCCGACGAGGCAGTGTGCGAGCGCGGCCCCGATGTTGCGCTTGACCGTCGAGTCCGAGAGGTCGCGTTGCAGACGCGAGGTCGTCACGTAGTCTGCGAGAAACGTCAGGTCGGCGTTGGCCTTCGAGAGGTTGCCCTCGCTGTTCTCGAAGTCGATGGGGTTGACCTTGTGCGGCATCGTCGAGGACCCCGTCTCGCCCTCGACGCTCCGTTGACCCAGGTAGCGGTCGCTGACGTACTGCCAGACGTCCCGGTCGAGGTCCAGGAGCACGTTGTTGACCCCCCGGACCGCGTCGAACAGCGCCGCCAGGTCGTCACAGGGGTTCACCTGCGTGGCGAGAGGGGTGTGGTCCAGTCCCAGTCCGGTGACGAACTCCCGGGCGAACGCCCGCCAGTCGACGTCCGGGTACGCGGCGACGTGGGCGGCGTAGGTGCCGCTCGCCCCGGCGAGTTTCCCCGCCAGCGCGTCGGTCGCTCGCTGGAGCCGGCCCATCGTCCGGCCGAGTCGGGAGGCGAACACGGCCATCTCCTTGCCGAACGTGGTCGGCGTCGCCGGCTGTCCGTGAGTGCGCGCGAGCATCGGCGTCTCGCGGTGGTCGCGTGCGAGTGCGGTCAGTTCGTCGCGCACGTCCCGGAGCTCCGGCAGCAGCACCTCCTCGACGGCCGATTTCACCAGCAGGCGCTGGGCGAGGTTGTTGACGTCCTCGCTGGTGAGCGCGAAGTGAATCCACGGGTGGACCCGCTTCGGAGTCTCGGTCCGGAGGAAGTACTCGACGGCCTTGACGTCGTGATTGGTCGCCGGATAGCCGGCCGCTCCTTCGGTCTCCAGGCGCTTGACGAGGCGTGCGTCGTCGGCGTCGAACTCCTCGTAGAGCGCGCGCAACGTCTCCCGTTTCGAGGCGTCGAGCGAGAGCGAGACGGCGTCGTGGTCCGCGAGGGCACACAGGTACTCGACCTCGACGCGCACGCGAGCGCGAATCAGCGCGGACTCGCTCGCGTACGGCACCAGCGCCGCAGTCCGGGACGCGTATCGCCCGTCCAGCGGCGAGACGGCCGCGAGCGGGTCGCTCCGTGGCAGGTCGGTCATGGGCGGGAGTGCCGCCGGCGGAGGCAAAAGCGTGTCGATGGACACAGCCACTTTCGTGTATAGCCAGTCGGGTATCCGACCCGATTTTCAGGTATTCTATCCACGTACGTGGGCATTCCCGGGCGTCGGACCGCAACTGTTTTTCTCCCGGCGTCGGGTTCTCCCACCATGCTGGAAATCGCGGGCATGGCGAGCAATCGCGGCCGGAACCTGATGCACATCGACGACGTCGCTCCCGGCGGGGCCGAACTGTCGGTCGTTCTCTCGAACGAGGAGGGCGCTCCCGTTCTGGAGACGGCTTCGGAGCGGGGCATTCCGACGGAAGTGGTGACGCGCGACGACGACGAGTCGCGGGCCGCACACGAGCGACGTATCCTGGACCGACTCGCGGACTACGACGTCGACCTGGTGTGTCTCGACGGCTACATGCGGATTCTGACCGACGAGTTCCTGGAGGCGGTCCCCACGACGCTCAACGTCCACCCGTCGCTCCTGCCGGCGTTCCCGGGCATGGACGCCCACGAGCAGGTGCTCGACGCAGGGGTGCGGATGACAGGCTGTACGGTCCACGTGGCGACGGACGAAGTCGACGCGGGCCCCATCGTCACGCAGGAGGCCGTCCCCGTCTACGAGGACGACACCGCCGAGACGCTCAAGCGTCGAGTCCTCTACGATGCTGAGTTCGCGGCGTATCCCCGCGCAGTCCGCTGGTTCGCCGAGGGACGGGTCGAGGTGGACCTGGACGACGAGCGAGTGGTCGTCAAGGGCGACGACGGCGGGTCGTTCCCGGAACGGCGCGTCGTCTCGAACGACCACGTCGCCGACCTGCGGTACGGGGAGAATCCCCACCAGGACGCGGCGGTCTACGCCGACGACGCCGGCGACGAACCGAGCGTCGTCCGCGCCGACCAGTTGAACGAGGGCGCGAAGGCGCTGTCGTACAACAACTACAACGACGCCGACGCCGCGCTGAGCCTCGTCAGCGAGTTCGACGACCCGGCGGCCGCGGTCATCAAACACACCAACCCCGCCGGCTGTGCCACCGCCGACTCGCTGGCCGACGCGTACGAGAGCGCGCTGTCGACCGACCCGATGAGCGCGTTCGGCGGCATCGTCGCCACGAACCGGCCGTGCGACGCGGAGACGGCCGAGCAGATAGTCGACTCGTTCAAGGAAGTCGTCGTGGCGCCCGGGTACACCGACGCGGCCCGCGACGTGCTCCGGGAGAAGAAGAACCTCCGGGTCCTCGACGTCGGGTCGCTCGACGGACCGACCGCGGGACTGACCGAGAAGCCGCTGGTCGGCGGCCGACTCGTCCAGGAGCGCGACGACTGGGCGCCGTCCCGGTCGGACCTCGACGTCGTCACGGAGCGCGACCCCACCGACGAACAGGTGGAGACCATGCTGTTCGCGTGGCGGGTGCTCAAGCACGTGAAGTCCAACGGCATCCTCTTCGCGTCGGGCACCGAGACGGTGGGCGTCGGGATGGGGCAGGTGTCCCGGGTCGACGCGGTGCGCCTGGCCGCGATGAAGGCCGAGGAACACGCCGAGGGGAAGAGCGCCGAGGGGGCCGTGATGGCGTCGGACGCCTTCTTCCCGTTCCCGGACGGCATCGAACGGGCCGCGGAGGCGGGCATCGAGGCGGTCATCCAGCCCGGTGGGTCGGTCAACGACGACGACGTCGTCGCCGCGGCGGACGACCACGACGTGGCGATGGTCTTCACCGGTCACCGGTGCTTCCGGCACGACTGAGCGAACCGACGGAGTCCGGAGGTCAGCGGCCGACCGGACGGGAGGGCACACGACGTCCGGCCCGACTCAGCGGAGGCGCGACGTCCGACACGACGGAGCGGACGCACGCTTTCCCGCCGTAGCGGACGCGAATTCGGGCGGAGGCGGCGCTGGGGCTCGCAGAGTGGCGAACAGGCGGCGGAGACGCCTCCGCGGGGCGGGCCGCCGCGCACCCGCCGAGTTCGCCCCGCGGTTCGGGTCAGGTCACGGGGGGTCTGGTCCGGTCACGGTACGTAAACCTGCGGGACGGGGTCGAAGGTCGAAGAACGAAGAACCGGCACGCGCGGCGGGGAGACGCCGGTTCGACAGGCCTAAGAAACGGCGTCGTCAGAAACGAGTCATGGAGTACCACGAGGCGGTGAACTTCCTGTTCGACCTCCGCCGGTTCCAGGTCAAACCGGGGACCGAGTCGGTCAGAGACCTGCTCGCGGACCTCGGGGACCCCCACGAGGGAATCGAGTTCGTCCAGGTCGCCGGCTCGAACGGGAAGGGGAGCACCGCCCGGATGGTCGAGTCCGTACTCCGGGAACACGGCGCGCGGGTCGGTCTGTTCACCTCGCCGCACATGGAGGACATCCGCGAACGTGTGCGGGTCGACGGCCGACGTATCACCGAGACGGCGCTCACCGCGTTCGTGGAGGCGGCGAGACCGCACCTCGTCGAACGGGCGGCGGCGGGGAATCCGCTGACGTTCTTCGAGGCCGTGACGGCGATGGCGCTGTGGTACTTCGACCGGGCGGACGTGGACGTCGCCGTCCTCGAAGTCGGGATGGGGGGCGAACTCGACGCGACCAGCGTCGTCGACCCCGTGGCCAGCGCCGTCACGAACGTCTCGCTGGAACACACGGCCGTCCTGGGCGACACCGTCGAGGAAATCGCCCGGACGAAGGCCCACGTCGCCCCGGCGGACAACCCGCTGGTGACCGCCGCGTCGGGGACGGCGCTGGCGGTGCTCCGAGAGCACGCGGGCGACGTGTGCCTCGTGGACGAATCCGAGGCCGACGCCGACGCCGACGTCACCGTCAGCTACGAGGGGCGGGCGAACCACACCGAGTCGACCGTCTCGCTGGCCGGGGAGGACTGGAAGCTGACGACGAACGTCCCGCTTCTCGGGGCGTTCCAGGCGCTGAATGCGGGAATCGCCGCCGTCCTCGCCCGGCAGGTGACCGGCGGTTCGCTCTCGACGGACACGCTGGCGCGGGGGTTGCGGACCGCACACTGGCCGGGGCGCGTCGAGGTAGTCGAGCGCGACCCCCTGGTCGTCCTCGACGGGGCGCACAACCCGGGCGCCTGCGCGGAGGTCACCGCCGTGCTCGACGAGTTCGCCTACGACGAGTTGCACCTCGTCTTCGGGGCGATGCACGACAAGGACCACCGCGGGATGGTGGAGGCGCTCCCGGCCGCAGCGTCGGTCGTCACCTGTCGCCCGGACCTCGACCGGGCGGAGACGCCCGAGGTGCTCGGCCGCGTGTTCGAGACCGCCCACCCCGACACCGACGTCACCGTCGGGGAGTCGGTGGCCGACGCTCTCGAACGGGCCCGGGGGCGGGCGGGGCCGGACGACTGCGTTCTGGTCGTCGGGTCGCTGTTCTGCGTCGCCGAGGCGCGGACGGCGTGGACCCGCCTGGCGGTCCCGAAGACGGTCCCGGACCTGGAGACAGCGAGGCGGGTTCTGGCGGACGCGAACGTCCCCGCCGCAGACGTCGCGCGGGCCGAGGCGAAGACCGTCCACGAGGTGGTGACGACGACCGTCGACCGCCGCCAGGCGTCCGTCCTCGGGGAGACGATGCGGGACCTGGGCGGGGCGTGCGCCGTCTCCGGCCACCGGGACGGCGGCGAGCACCTGACCGTCGTCCTCGCGGGGACCCGCGAGCAGTTCGACCGCCTCGGTGAGGAACTCGCGTCGGCCCCCTTCGGCCTCCCCGGGGTCGTCGACGCCGTCCGCCGGCAGGTGACCGAGGGCGAACGCGAACCGACCCACGGGTACCCGTGGGAGGACGGCCCGTCGGTGATGGGAATCCTGAACGTCACGCCCGACAGTTTCCACGACGGGGGCGAGTACGTCGACACCGAGGCCGCCGTCGAACGCGCCCGCGAAATGGTCGCCGAGGGGGCCGACATCGTCGACGTCGGCGGCGAGAGCACCCGTCCGGGGGCCGACCCCGTCCCGGCCGACGAGGAGCGAGCGCGGGTCGTTCCGGTGGTCGAGGCCGTCGCGGACATGGACGTCTGCGTCTCCATCGACACGCGGAAAGCGAGCGTCGCGGAGGCGGCCCTCGACGCGGGGGCGGACGTACTCAACGACGTGACCGGGCTCGAGGACCCGGAGATGCGGTTTCTCGCGGCCGACCGCGGCGTCCCCGTAATCGTGATGCACAGCATCGACGCGCCGGTCGTCCCCGGAAAGACAGTCGCGTACGACGACGTGGTCGAGGACGTCGTCGAGGAACTCGAAACGCGGGTGCGACTCGCCGAGAAGGCCGGTCTGCCCCGGGAGAAGGTGGTCGTCGACCCCGGTCTCGGATTCGGGAAGTCCGCGGCGGAGAACTTCGAGTTGCTCGGCCGCGTCGGCGAGTTCGAGGCGCTCGGCTGCCCGATTCTCGTCGGCCACTCCCACAAGTCGATGTTCGAGGCCGTCGACCAGGAGGCGGGCGGCCGGTTGCCGGCGACGGTCGCGGCGACGGCCCTCGCCGTCGAACGGGGGGCGGACATCGTCCGCGTCCACGACGTGGCGGAGAACGTCGCCGCCGTGAAGACGGCCGTCGCCGCGAGCCAATCGCACGTCTCGACGGACGCCCGTTCCACGGCCGACCCGCAGGCTCCGACCGACCCGGGTTCCACGACCGACGAGTAAGCTCCCGGGGGTTCGTCGTCCGACCGCCGATTTCTCGGGAGCACGTCACCCCACGGCCCGTCCGTTTCATGTGGGCCCTGCCGCCGGTTTCGGAGCGTGGTGGTCGGCGGCGCGCCCCGACGACCAGTGCTTAACCGTCAGGGTGCCCTACGGCGGTCCGTGTGCACCCTCACGCTCGCCTGGCAGGTGTTCCCCGACGCACCGGTCGCCGTCGTCGCCAACCGTGACGAGTCGTTCGACCGCCCGTCGCTCCCGCCCGACGTGGTGGACGAGGACCCCGTCGTGGTCGCCCCCCGGGACCGGGAGGCCGGCGGCACCTGGATCGGGTACAACGAACGCGGCCTGTTCGTCGGCGTCACGAACCGGTGGGTCGACGCCGACCTGGCCGGGGACCGCTCCCGGGGGCTCCTGGTCCGTGACGCGCTTCGGCAACCCGACGCTGAGACGGCCGCCCGGACCATAGAACGAACCGTCGGCGACCACGAGTACGACGGCTTCAACCTCGTGGTGGCGTCCGCGAACGCGGCGTTTCTCTTCGAGTGGGACGGCCGGCTCTCGGTCCGGCAGTTCGACCCCGGCGTCCACGTGGTCGTCAACGTCGGGGCGTCGGACGCGCCGACGATTCCGTCAGTCAGACAGGAGTACGCAGAGCGCCAGGCGGAGAACGCGAGCGAGGTCCGGACCGCCCTGACGCCCGAACCCGGCGAGTCGGTCGACGCCTGGGTCGACAGGGCGATGGACGTCGTCGCCGACCACGACTACGGCGTCTGCGTTCACGGCGACGGGTACGGCACCGTCTCGTCGTCGGTCATCACCATCGGGACCGGCACCGACCCTGTCCCGGCCAGCTATCGGTTCGCCGACGGGCCGCCCTGCGAGACCGACTACGAGTACGTTTAGTGACGGGGGACTGTCGGCCGCCGTCGGCGACGACGCGCCGAACGAAGCGATCGACGCCGATACGGCGCCGAAGGTCAGATTTAAACTGGTCGCCCCACCTTTGCAGTGTATGAGCGAACCCGGACGGACTCCGTCGGAGGTGGGCGAATGAGCGCCACCGAGGCCGAAGAGAACCTCTCCGAGGAGGAACGCGATGCTCTCGCGCTGATTCGGGAGAGCGGCGGCATCCACCAGAGCGACTTCTGGAAGGAACTGGACATCTCGTCGCGGCAGGGCAGTCGCATCGCCGAGCGACTCGCAGAGGCCGACCTCATCAAGCGAACCGACACCGTCTACCAGGGTCACAACACCTACTACCTCGAACCCGCCGCCCGGGACCTGGATTTCGCACTGCTGATGGCCGGCGACATGCTCTCGCCGTTCATCGGCGAGGAGGAAGTCGACCCGCGGAGCGACGCGCTCTCGCAGTGGATAATGAATCTCGCGTACGAGGAGTACGACCTGTAGCGCCGCCCGACCCGAGCAGTTCTCTCGTCCGTCCAACCCCGCCCCGGAGCGACGGCGCGGTCGCTCGCGGGCGGTCGGGACGACAGGATGCTGGACCGCCGGCCGGGGTCACCGGCGTCACGACCCCGGGGCGGTCGGCGCACGGTCGAAATCAGCGCGACCTGCGAGGTGGGTCAGTCTTCGCTTTCTTCGCCCTCTCCGCCGCCAGCGAGGTCGTGTTCGTCCAGGTAGACGGCGATGTCGTCGTTCGATAGCTGCGTGAACGTCTCCGTCTCGGCGTCCACCGTGGCCAGGTCGACCCCTTCGGGTTCGAGGCCGTCCTCGCTCGTCGACTCGATTGCCTGTAGCGCGAGGCCGATGCCCGCGTCGAGGTCCATCTCGTCGGTGTAGTGTTCCTCCAGGTACTCCTGGAGGTCGCCGCGGTCAGCGCCGATGGAGACCGCCTTCCACTCGTAGGGCGTCCCCGAGGGGTCGGTCTCGTAGAGGCGGGGGCGTCCGTTCTCGACGCCGCCGATGAGCAGCGCCACCCCGAACGGCCGGGCGCCGCCGACCTGCGTGTACTGCTGGATGTGGTCGGTGACGTCCTTCGTCAGCGTCTCGATGCCGATGGGTTCGCCGTACCGGAGTCGATTTATCTGGGCCTGCCGGCGGGCGAAGTCGATTAGCTGCCGGGCGTCGGCCACGTGGCCGGCGCTGGCGATGCCGACGTGTTCGTCGGCCTTGTGAATCTTCTCGACGCTGGTCGGTTCCATCAGCGGGGAACGCGACCGCTTGTCCGCGGCGAGGACGACACCTCCCTGCGTGCGGACGCCGATGCTTGCTGTCCCTCGCTTGACCGCCTCTCGGGCGTACTCGACCTGATAGAGACGGCCGTCGGGCGAGAATATCGTTATCCCGCGGTCGTAGGCCTGCTGTTGCGCTTGTCCCTGCATAGTATCACTCGAAGTCGAATTCCGTCGCGCCCGTAAACCCGTCCGGGCCGCGCACGTCGAGGAGGTCGCCCCGCCCGAGGGCGGTCCGGGAGTCGGTCCCGAGCACGACGGTTCTCTCCTCGGATGCTCCGGCCCGCCGTCCTAAATACCTTTCTTCACAGGCACGGACCGTCCCGGAGACGCCCCGGACTCGCAGGCCGACCGGGTGGCCCGACACAGAGTCGACGCAGACGACCGCCGCCCGCGCCCGGTCGACCTCCCCGCGCCGTGCGCGGACTACCGTCGCGCCGGTGCCGCCCGCGAACTGGAACCCCAGGACCGTCAGGTCGGCGTCGGCGCTCCCCGCGTCGCCGTAGAGGTTCTGTGCCGCGTACCAGAGTTCGCGCTGGAACGCCCCCCGCGAGATGGTCGCGTCCGGCCAGGACTCGATTTCGACGCCGAGGTACCGCCAGCGGGGCTGGAGGTGTTTCGGGAGGTGCTTCATCGGCCGGCCGGTTACGCCCCGTCACCCGCGTCCCGTGCCCGGTCTGCGTCGGTCCGTTCCGCGACGAGGACGCCGACCTGCTCGTGGACGCGTTCGACGGCGGTCAGCGCGAACCCGGCGTCGGTCAGCGCGTCGACGAGCGTACCGACCGTCGCCGGGTCGTCGACCTCCGGGCTGTAGAACGGTTCGTCCGGGTCGGGCGTCCCGAAGAACATCACGTCGCCGAGGACGAACCGCCGGGGTTCGAGGGACGCGACGACCTCGATAGCCTCGCGCTTCTCCGCGTCGCTCAGGTGGTGCATCGCGAAGTTGGAGACCACCACGTCGACGGGGCAGTCGTAGTCGGGGTCGCGGAACCTGCCCGTCCCGAACTCGACGTTCTCGACGCCGCGGTCGGCGGCCTTCTGGCGGGCCCGGTCGAGCATGCCCTCGCTGATGTCGCGGCCGACCACCCGGCCGGCAGACGGGGCCAGCGCCAGGGCGATGGCGCCCGTCCCCGTCCCGAGGTCCAGCACCACGTCGTCGGGTTCCGGGGCGGCGTGGTCGACGACCAGGTCGGCGCAGGCGAGGTACTCGGTGCTCTGGGCCTCCTCGTCGTAGGAGTCGGCCGCCGCGGTGAACCGCGCGGCGTGCTCCTCAATCGTCTTTTTCACGTCGGCCACGTTCGACGCCCGGCTCTATGAAGGACTCGGAGACGCGGTGGCGGTTGCGCGCCGCCAGGTCCCCCCACGCGGCCAGCCCCTCGGAAACCTGTTCGGGGTCGAAGCCGACCTGGGCCCCGAGGGCGCGGAGTCCGCGGGGCGACCTGAGTTCGAGGTGAGACGACGGCGTCGCGCTCACGACGGTCGGCACGTCGTAGTGCTCGACGAGCGACCGGAGCGTCCGGAGTCGCTCGAGGTGCTGGACGCGGGGACCGCCGTTCGTGTGAACGAGCGGCCCGAAGTCGAACTCGACGTGGACGGCGTTCTCGCGGGCCGCCCGGGCGAGGACGTGGTTGAATCCGCCGTCGCCGTCGAACGGCCGAGTCAGCACGTCGACCCGTTCGTGCTCGACGGCGAACCGGTTGAGGCGGTCGGTCCCGCCGCGGACCAGCACCAGCGTGTGCTCGCGCCTGGCCCGAGAGAGCGCCCCGCTCACGCCCTCGGGGTCGTCTGCGACGATTTCGACGGCGTCGACCACGTCCACGGGGGACCGCTCCGCGAGCGCCTCGTAGTCGGGGTCTGCGTTGACGGCGCGGACGACTACCCCGTCGTAGCCGTAGCGCGCGGCGGTCCTGGCGAACCGCGCCGGCGTGCTCTCTCCGTCGGGGTAGCCGTAGACCGCCTCGTACATACACGGTAGGAAACCGGCCGACGGCATGGGAGTTTCGCTTGGCCGGTCCGAGCGGTCACCTCCTCGACGTCCCCCACTCGTCCGGGCGGAAACAGAGGGCCGCCCTCAGCGTCGGCCGGGGAGGACGACGACTCCGAACAGGGCGGTCAGGGCGAGGCCGCCCCTACGCGCCGACCAGGTCCCGGACGGTCCGACGAAGCGCCCCCGCGGCCATCTCCACTTCGTCCGTACGGACGTACTCCCGGTCGGCGTGAGCGACCGGTCCCTCGTCGTCTGCGAGGACGCCGGGGCCGAACACCACCACCGGTTCGGGGGCGAAGTAGGAGGCTTCCGTCGCCGCGGTGAACGGACGGACGCCGCGGTCCCCGCCGGTCTCGCGGGCGACGGCGGCCGCGAGCGTCCGCACCAGGTCGTGGTTCACCGGCGTGTCGAACGCCTCCAGGAACGGCGTCTCCCGGTCGGCGAACGCGAAGGTCGCCTCGACGTCGTCGGGGACGGCCTCGCGGAGGTGGGCGCCGAAGGCCTCCGCGAACCCGTCTGCTGTCTCCGGCGGGACGCTCCGCCGGTCGACGACGATGCGACACGACGCCGGCACCTGGTTGGTCGCCGTTCCGCCCTCGATGACCGTGGGCGTGAGCGTCGGCGGGCCGAGCGACGGGTGTGGCTCCCGGTCCGCGTCGAACGTCTCCAGGGCGGCGAGAACCGGCCCCGCCGCCGAGATTGCGTTCCGCCCGGTGGCCGGTTCGGCGGCGTGAGCGCTCTCGCCCGAGAGCGTGACGGTCCCCTGGAATCGGCCCTTCGCGGCGGTGCAGACGTCGAGTCCGGTCGGCTCGCCGACCACGTACATGTCCGCGTCCAGGTCGAGCGCCGCGGCCCCCGTGGAGGTGGCCTCCTCGTCGGGCGTCACGGCCAGCGTCACCCGACCGGCGTCGGGGCGGGGGTCGAACGCCAGGAACGCGTCGAGCAGTGCGGCCAGGGGGCCTTTCGCGTCGCAGGACCCGCGGCCCCGGACGACGCCGTCGTCCCGCGAGTACGGGACGTGCGGCGAGACGGTGTCGATGTGCGTGTTCAACGCCAGGTGGGGCCGACCCTCGCCGCGCGTCGCCAGCGTGTTCCCCGCCTCGTCCACGGCGGCCTCGATTCCGTGGTCTGCGAGCGTCTCGACGAGGAACGCCCGCATCTCGCCGACGTCCTCGTTCGAGGCGATAGGCACCGCTCGCTCGACGAACGCGACGGGGTCGAACGCGTCGGCGTCGCCGCCGTCGTGACCGACGCTCACCGGTCGGTCCGCGTCGGCGTCGCGTCCAGGTCGCCGTCGAACTCGCGGGCGACGGGACCCCGGAGCGTGGCCGTCCCGGCGTCGGGGACCGTAATCTCCAGGTCCCCGCCCGGGGGGAACACTCGAACGGGGTCGGCCGACGAGAGGCGTCCGAGGCGCTTCGCGGCCGCGACGACGGCGACGGCCCCGGTGCCACAGGAGCGCGTCTCGCCCTCCACGCCGCGCTCGAACGTTCGCTGTCGGAACCCGTCGCCGTCCCGTGCCGCGAGCGTGACGTTCGCGCCCCGCGGGAAGACGTCGGCGTGGCGAACCGGCGGCGCCACCTGTTCGAGAGCCACCGCGTCGACGTCGTCGACGAAGGCGACGGCGTGGGGGACGCCCGTGTTCACAGCGGTGACGGTCAGGCCGTGCACCTCGGTCTCGACCAGTTCTTCCGATCCCGCCAGCGGAACGTCGCGCGGGTCGAACGTCGGGACGCCCATCTCGACGGTCACGTCCGAGGGCGTCGTCCACCCGGCGTCAGGGTCGGCGACGACGGCCCGCCGCGTTCCGGCGGGCGTGTCTATCATGAACTCCGCGGCGCCGGTTCGCTCGGCCGCCCAGGCGGCGGCGACGCGGGCGCCGTTCCCGCACATCGCCGCCACCGACCCGTCCGGCTGGACGAGCGTCATGACGATTCGCGGCGGCGAGTAGCGGTCCTCCAGCGTCAGAAACAGGACGCCGTCGGCGCCCGTCGGCCCCTCGCGGGACGACCCGACGCCCGACGCTCTGTCGCAGTGCGTCCTCGCGAACGCGGGGCGGTCTGGAACCGCCTCCGACGTGTCGACGACGACGAAGTCGTTTCCGGTTCCGTGGTACTTCTCGTACGGGACAGTCTGCTTGATTACGCTCATGCTTCGAGTTCCGTGAGGTCCTGCAGGGTCTCGCGCTGCCGCGTCAGACGGGTCGTTCCGTCTTCCAGCGTGATTTCGGGCGGGCGGGGTCGCGAGTTGTACGTGCTCGCCATCTCGTAGCCGTAGGCACCTGCGTTGCCCACCGCGAGGAGGTCGCCCCGCTCCGGACGCGGCATAGTCCGGTCCTCACAGAGGACATCGCCGGTCTCACAGATAGGCCCGGCGACTGTGACAGATATTGACTCTCGACCGGACGCGGAGAGGTTTCGAATCTCGTGGTACGCGTCGTACAGCGCGGGTCGCAGGAGCGTCGTCATCCCGGCGTCGACGCCGGCGACGGTCACGTCGGGCGTCGTCTTCACGGTGTTCACCCGGGTCAGCAGGACGCCCGCGTCCGCGACCACGTACCGCCCCGGTTCGACCGCCAGCCTCGCGTCCACGTCGCCGAGTGCCTCCCGCGTCGCCTCGGCCACCGCGTCGAGGTCCAGCGGCGGTTCGTCCGCCCGGTAGGGGACGCCGAATCCGCCCCCGACGTCGACGAACTCCAGGGGACCGACCTCGCGGGCGAGGTCACCCATGCGCCGGACCAGTTCGCGGTGTGCGGTCAGGTCGTCGCCCGAGATGCCGCTCCCGGCGTGGGCGTGGATGCCGACCAGGGTCGCGTGCTCGCGGGCCGTTTCGACGACGTCCGGTGCGCGCTCGTACGGGACGCCGAACTTGGCGTGTGCCCCCGTCCGGACCTTCTCGTGGTGACCGGCCCCGACGCCCGGGTTCACGCGGACGGCGAGGCGGCCCGTGAACCCGCGGTCGCGCAGGCGGTCGATGGTGTCCTCCGCGCCCGCCACCACGGTCAGATCGGGGTGCTCCCGCCAGCGCGCGGCGACGTAGTCGAGGTCCATCGCGGGCGGGTTGACCGCCGTGTACTGGATGCGGTCGGCGGGGACTCCCGCCCGGAGCGCCCGTTCGACCTCGCCGGCCGACGCGCACTCGACGCCGAGTCCGGCCTCGTCGACCGTTTCGAGCACCGCGCGGCCGGTGTGTGCCTTCGCCGCGTACCGGACGTCCGCGTCGGGGAACGCATCGAGGAGGCGCAGGGCGTTCTGCCGCACCCTGTCGGCGTCCATCACGTACAGCGGCGTGCCGTACTCGTCGGCGTGTGCCGCGAGGGTCTCGCCGTCCCAGTCCGACAGTCGACGGACAGGCGGCGACGCTGCGCCGACGGGGGTGTCTCGACCGCCGCCGGGAGAACTGCCGGTCATTCGCGGAGCGCCGCTTCGCGCCGGGTCGCGTCGAGCGTGTCCTCCGCTATGTCCAGCGCCACGACCGCGGGCTTGTACGCGCCGCCGGCGAACAGGTCGTGGTCGCCCAGGGAGGATTCGACGAACCGGGTGAACGCCCGCCGCTCGGGCGGCAGGTGCCCGTAGACGATTTCCTCCTCGACGAGGTCGTACACCGGAATTCGGGGCGTCAACAGCGTGTTCTCGCCGACGACGCTGTTCTCGCCGACGACGAACCCGGAGGTCACCCGGCACCCGGCACCGAGCGACGCGCCGTCCTCGATGATGACCGGCGCGTCCTCGACGGGTTCCAGCACCCCGCCGACGAGGGTGTTCGCGCCGAGTTTCACGCCCGACCCGACCTGGGCGCACGAGCCGACCGTGTCCGCCGAGTCGACGAGGGTGCCGTTGCCGACGTGCGCGCCGACGTTGACGAACGAGGGACTCATCATGATGCAGTCGCTCCCGAGGTACGCTCCCCGGCGGACGACGGTCCCGTCCGGCGTATTCCGCGTTCCGCGTCCGGCCAGGTCGCGGGTGTCCCGCAGCGGGAGGACGTCGTGGTAGGTCACGTCGCCGTACTGTCGCGGGTGAGTCTCCCTGAGACTGAAGTTCAGGAGGATGCCACGCTTGACCCACTCGTTGACCGCCCAGGCGTCGGGGCCGTTGCCGCCGGTGTTCTCGGCGGCGCGGACCTCGCCCGCCTCCAGGGCGTCGAGGAACGCGTCGAGCAGGTCGAGTTCGGCTGCGCCGGCGGACTCGGCCGACACCTCGCCAGCGTCGTAGCTGTACCACAGGTCGTCGATTTCGGAGTGGAGCGTCTGCGTCATGAGTTGAAGAGAGTGGGCGTCCGCATCACGAGCGGTCGGGAGTGGTCAAACGGGTCGCGGGGTCGAGAGCGTGGCGGCCGCGTCGCGGGCCGTCCGGTCCCGTTCACGCGTCGAGCACCTCCGCGAAGTCGTACCAGCCGGCGTCTCGACCGGCGAGCCAGACCGCCGCGTCGAGCGCTCCGGCCGCGAAGACCCCCCGGGACTCCGCCCGGTGGGTGACCGAGACGAGTTCGTGGTTGCCCGCGATGAGCACCTCGTGTTCGCCGGTCACGTCGCCCGCGCGGCGGGCGTGGACGCCGATTTCGCCCGCGCTTCGCGGCTGGTCGCCCACGCGGCCGTGCGTCCGGTCGTGCTCGCCGCGGACCGCCTCGACGTCCTCCAGGATGGTCTTGGCGGTGCCCGAGGGGGCGTCGCGCTTCCCGTTGTGGTGGGTCTCCGTGAGTTCGACGTCGTACTCCGGGAGGGCGGCCACCGCCTCCCGGACCGCGCGCCGCAGTGCGGCGACCCCGCGGGCGAAGTTACTCGCCTTCAGGACGGGAACTCGGTCGCTGGACTCGCGGAGGCGACTCTCCTGGTCCGCGTCGAACCCGGTCGTGCCGACGACGGCGGCGACGTCCGCCTCGGCGCAGGCGGCGACGTACTCGACGGTCGAGTCGGGACCGGTGAAATCGACCAGCACGTCGGGGTCGGTTTCGCCGAGGAGCAGGGCGAAGCGACCCGCGTCCTCGACCGGGAACCCGGCCACCGGGCCGTCCGGGTCGCGGTCGACTGCCAGGACCACGGAGAGGTCCCCCCGGTCGCGGGCCGCCGAGAGCACGGTCCCGCCCATGCGCCCCGAGGCGCCGGTCACCGCGAGTCGCGTCACCGATCCCCCTCCGCCAGTTCGGCCAGTTCACCCTCGTCCGCTCCGTCGAGCGCGTCGAGTATCTCCCGGAGCGGTTCGACGTGTTCCTCCGAGAGTCGCGTCAGCGGGGACCTGAGCCGTGCGGGGCCGTACCCGCGGATGCGCATCGCCTCCTTCACCGGGATGGGGTTGGTCTCGACGAACAGCTGCCGGACGAGCGGACCGAGTTCGTGGTGGATGTCGCGGGCGCGTTCGTAGTCGCCGGACAGCGCCGCGTCGACCATCGCGGCTGTCCGCTCGGGTTCGACGTTCCCGACGACGCTTATCGTCCCCGCTCCGCCGACCGAGATGACCGGCAGCGTGAGTCCGTCGTCGCCCGAGAGGACCTGGAAGTCGGCGGTGCGCGTCCGCTCGACGACTTCGGAGATCTGCCCGAGGTCGCCGCTGGCGGCCTTGTACGCCTGGATGTTCGGGTGCGAGGCCAGTTCCACGGCCGTGTCCGGTTCGATGTTCCGGCCGGTCCGCGACGGGACGTTGTAGACCACCTGGGGAACGTCCACGGCGTCGGCAATCTCCCAGTAGTGGTCGACAAGTCCCGCCTGCTCGGGCTTGTTGTAGTACGGCGAGATGAGCAGCAGGCCGTCGGCGCCGGCCTCGACAGACCGCCGGGAGAGTTCGAGCGCCTCGCGCGTGTTGTTCGAACCAGACCCGGCGACGACCGGGACGTCCGCTACGGCCTCGACGACGGCCTCGACGACCTCGACGTGTTCGTCGTGCGAGAGCGTCGCCGACTCGCCGGTCGACCCGACCGGGACGAGGCCGTCGACGCCGGCCGATTCGAGTCGTCGGGCGTCTCGCCGCAGTGTTTCGAAGTCGATGCTGCCGTCGTCGTGGAAGGGGGTGCACATCGCCGGGAACACCCCGCGGAATTCGATGTCTGTCATCGTCGTGTGTGTCCTGTGTGTGTCGCGCCTGGAGCGCAGATTCGCGGACGCTCCCCGAGGGGAGCGGAGAGTCTGTGAGTGCGGTGCCCGGAAACCGCCCGCGACGGGGTCGCCACTCCCGCCACGAGCGAAGTCAGGCGCGTTTTTTCAGAAAGGGACGCGCACGCGTCGCTCGCCGGTGGGCTGCGGTCGTTTGGCGAGCGTGCGCGACGTGTGTCACGTCTGGGCAAGGATGCTCTGCCGACAAATAGTTTGCGTCCAGCGCAGATTTCACCCGCCCTCGCCGGGAGCGCTCCGTCGAGCGGAGGGGTCGCTTCCCCCGGGAGCCGACACGGCGCGGGAATCACCGACCAAGGACAACGACTTAGACCCTCGAACGACGTGCATTGACAATGACCGACATTCACCCGAACCAACGCGTCGCGGTTCTCGCCGACGCGCAGAACCTCTATCACACGGCCCAGAGCATCTACTCGCGGAACATCGACTACTCGTCGCTCCTCGAGAAGGCCGTCCAGGGGCGCGAACTGACCCGCGCTATCGCCTACGTCATCCGCGCGGACTCACCCGAGGAAGAGCGCTTCTTCGAAGCGCTCATCGACATCGGGTTCGAGACCAAGATCAAGGCCATCAAGACGTTCGGCGACGGGTCGAAGAAGGCGGACTGGGACGTGGGAATGAGCCTCGACGCCGTCACCCTCGCCAGCCACATCGACACCATCGTCCTGTGTACCGGCGACGGCGACTTCTCTCGGCTGTGCTCGCACCTCCGCCACGAGGGGGTTCGCGTGGAGGTGATGTCCTTCGAGGAGTCGACGGCGGAGGAACTCATCGCGGCGGCGGACAGCTACATCGACATGTCCGAACGCGAAGAGACGTTCCTGCTCTGAGTCGGCGTCGCGACCTATCGCCGGTCACCAGGGTGGTCGGGCGCCCCCGACCGCATCATCCCGACGGCCATCCCGATAGATGCGACCGCGGCGAGAACGAGCGGAAACCCGCCAGACACGCCCGTATCGAGCAGTAAGACGCTGCTAGCGAGGAGGAGAACGACTCCGGCCGCAACCTGTCGCATGTCGACTACCATCGTTGACAGGAATACGTCGGTCGGTCTTATGTCTTGCTTTCTCGGTTCTGGGGCTGGAATATGTGTACCAATCCCACGACGGACGGCGGAAAGTGGGAAACTCTTTCCCGGGGGTCGCCCACGGGTCGGTATGGGCGACAGCGAGGACGTGGCGGCACTTCGGGTCGCCGCAGACTACCAGTTCGGTCGCGGCGTGGGAGAGACCCTGTTCCCGCCGGGGGCGGACCTGACCATCGAGTACACGACCGGCGGCCGCCCGCGGCAGGTCCACGCCACGGCGGGTCGGCTGGTGACCTACGCCGTCGACGGGCGGTTCACGCTCGGTCTCGAAGGCGGGCGTCGACTGCTGGCGGCCCGCGAGGCGCCGGCCAACCGGGTGACGGTCGGCGAGGAGAGCGACCCGTTCGTCCGCGACGGGAAGAACGCCTTCGCCAAGTTCGTGCGACGGGTCGACCCCGCGGTCCGCCCGGGCGACGAAGTGGTCGTGGTGACCGAGGACGACACGCTCCTCGGCGTCGGCCGCGCCGAACTCTGGGCGGCGGCGATGAACGACTTCGACAGCGGGATGGCCGTGAAAGTCCGGGCGGGTGCCGGGTCGGACGACTGATACCGGTCAGTCGCTGAGAGCGACGGGGGACGACGGGAACTCGTTTTCGGATGGCGCGGTTCGCGGTCAGAGGTAGGCCGACAGTCCGAGCGCCTGCCCGAACGAGACGCCGACCGCGACGGACCCGAGGAGGTACCCCAGGATGGCGCCGCCGTTCAGGAGCGGGAGTCCCGCGTGGGGGCGGCCCTTCGCCACGGCCCACATGAGGATACCGAATCCGACGAAGGTGCCGACCATCGCCGCCAGCGCGGGCGCGTTCAGCGCCGGCAGAAAGGGAACGCCGAGCGACGCCGCCGGCGAGAAGAAGGCCGCGCTGGCGACCATCACCGTGGGCATGACGGCGTCGCCGAGGCCGATGAAGAACGCGTCGCGTTCGACGGGACTCTGGTCGACGACGTCGTCCGCCTCGGCGTCCACGTCGTCGTCTTCGCCCGCCTCGCCGTTTTCGCCCGCCTCGCCGTTTTCGTCCGCCTCGTCGTTTTCGTCTGCCTCGCCGTTTTCGCCCGCCTCGCCCGCCACGTCGCCGTCGCCGCCGTCACCCGCGTCCGCACGCGCGGCGTCGCTCCTCCCGGCGTCGGCGGCGGCACCGGTCGAAGGGGGCCGCTCGCCGCCGTCCGACTCCGCGGGTGCGGAGTCCTCGCCGGTCAGGTCGTCGGTCCCCCCGTCGTCGAACTCCTGGTCGAGGAGCGAGTACGACCGGCTCAGGGGGATGACGAGGACGACGGGGATGCGCAGTCGCATCACGCCGGAGGCCAGCGACAGCATGTGCTCCGTCCCGTAGACGCTGATGGCGTCGTAGACGGCCAGCACGCCGAGCAACACGACGGCCGGGAGCAACCCGAAGCTGATTCCGAACAGGCCGGCGGCCCCGGCACCCATCAGCACGCCCGCGGTGTCGATGACGTACCACTCCGGGTAGACGACGAGCGCCCCCGCCACGACGAGCGACAGCCCGGCCGCGAGCGCGTCGACCCGGACGCCGCCGACGGTGACGAGGACGGGCGGGAGGACCGCGCTGAAGACGTACCACGACAGGAGGCCGCTCGTGAAGACGATGAGCCCCCGGACCGCCCACTCGAACTCGAACTTGAACGCACCCAGCATGAACGCCGTCGCAACCAGAATCGCGCCGACGTACAGGAGACTGTTCGTCGGGTCGGAGGGGTTCTCGACGGTCTGGTAGCCCTGTTCGTAGAAGGTGGGGACCAGCGCGAGGGCGCCGAGTTGAACCAGCAAGAAGATGAGCGCCGCGAGCGCGACGCCCCAGCGGAGGCGACTCTTCATGACCGCGGATTGTCGACCGACGCCTATGGGGGTTGTGCTTCGCGGCTCACCGGGCGTACAGTTTCGTCCCGATGAGCGTGGCCGGCGACGTCTCCCGCGTCGTCGACACCGCCAGGTACGGGCGCTCGACCGGCCCGAAGACGTCGACGACGCGGCCGACCGACGAGAGCGTCTCGTCGACGACTTCCGTCCCGATGTCGGGCGGCGAGTCGTCGGCGTCCCAGCGCACAAGCGCGAGGCCCTGTGACGTCCGGGAGACGGTGCCGATGCGCTCCATCAGTCTCGGAGGATGGAGACGTACGCGGCCACGGCCTGAACCAGGTCGCTCTTGCCCGCGTCGTCGGCGCCCTGGACCAGGACCCGGCCCCGCTGCTCGTACTCCCGGGAGTAGGTCTTGTCGCGCTCGACGACGGCGTCGTAGCCCACCTGCTGGACGGCCTTGGCGATCTCGTCGACGGAGGGGTCCTCGACGGCGTCCTCCAGCGCGACGCGGCGGCCCCCGGCGCGCGTCAGATTCGCGTCCAGGTAGGCCGGCCAGATGACGTTCTCGACCATATCAGACATCGCGTGACGGTCCCGTAATACGGTTGTGGTCGGCGACGAACGCCCACCGGCGCCCGCGCCGGCGGCCGGCGACCCCGTGTCAGGGTCGCCGGACCGCCCCGTCCGCGTACCGGACCAGCACCAGCGACCAGAGGACGAGGGTCGCCACCACGACGCCGAATCCGAATCCGGGGGTGTCGGTTCCCGTCGCGCCCGGCGACCCAGCCGTCGTGGTCGTCTGGCCCGCCGTGGTCGCCGTCGGCGTCGGCGACCCGACCGTGGGTGACCCGGCCCGGGTCTCGGGCGTCGGCGTCCCCGTGGCGTTCACGGCGGCGTAGGCCTCCGGATGGAACGTCCGCGCGAGTTTCCGGAGCGGTTGGATGATTCGCGGCGCCGGCTGACTCAGGTAGTTCCGGTCGAGGACGACTGTGTTCCCCTCCTGGACGGCGGTGGTGGCGTTGTACGCGTCGTTCTCCGGGACCGTCGGCTGGTCCTCGTTGAGCACTATCCACTCGGGGTCCTGCTCGACGACCGTCTCCGGACTGATCTCCTTGTACCCCGTGATGCCGCTCTCGGCGGCGACGTTCCGCCCGCCCGCGGTGGTGATGAGTTCGTCGATGAAGGTGTCCTCGCCCGCGGTGAAGCCGAAGAAGACGTATATCGCCTTGGGTTTCCGTTCTCCCTCGACGGCCCGGCGGACGGTCCGGAGTTCCGACTCCATCCGGTCTGCCACCCCCTCTGCGCCGTCACACTCGCCGGTGAGTGTCCCCGTCAGGCGGGTCTTCTCGACGACGAACTGTATCGAGGTGGCCTGGTCGAACCGGTAGACGGTCAGCCCCGCCGAGCGGAGTTTCTCGACCGTCTCATCGGGGATGATGTTCGGTGCGAGCACCAGGTCGGGTTCGAGTCCGACCACCGTCTCGACGCTCGCGAACGCCTCGCCGGCCCCGGAGACGTTCGTCCTCGTCTCGGCGCCCTCGAGGTACGACGCGTACTGGGAGACCCCGACGACCTTCTCCCGGCCGCCGATTTCCCACATCGTCTGGGCGGCGCTGGGGCCGAGCGTGACGATTCGCTTCGGTTCCGACTCGATTCGAACGGTCGTTCCGGTCGCGTCGGTGACTTCGACCGGGAACGAGCAGGTCGATTCCTGTGCTTTCTGGGCCGGCGGCGCCCCCTCGACGGCACCCGCGTTCGAGGCGGCACCCGCCGCCGGCGCGACAGCCGAGGCGACCAGGAGCATCGTGACGAGAATCGTCAGCGTGCGTTGCATCGTGTTGGCAAACGAAGAAGTCCAATAAATATTTACCTAATGCAAGTGGATTTGATGCCATGAAGACGGTGACCCGCGCGGGAGGGTGGTCGTTCGGTCTGGTCGGCCTCCTCGTGGCGGCGATTCTCGGGAGCGCCGTGGTCGGACCCGTTCGCATCGAACCGACCGCGGTGGCCCGGGCGGTCCTCGACGGCGTCCCCTACCTCACGTTCGCCGTGCCGAACACGACGCGAGTCATCGTCATGCGCGTCAGGATGCCCCGAATCGCCCTCGCGGCCGTCGTCGGGTTCGCCCTGGCCACCGCCGGCGTGGTGATGCAGGGGTTCTTTCGCAACCCAATGGCCGAACCCTCGATTATCGGCGTCTCGTCGGGCGCGGCCGTCGGGGCGGTGGCGGCCATCGCGGCCCCCTTCACGCTCCCGTTCGGCCTGGAGGTCCAGGGCGCAGCGCTGGTTACGGCGCTCGTGACCGCCTTCGGCGTCTACCTCATCGCCACGGAGAACGGCCGGACGCCCGTGGCGACGCTGCTGCTCGCGGGCGTGGCGGTGCAGACGTTCCTGGGCGCGGTCATCTCGTTTATGCTGCTCCACTCCGGCGAGAGCCTCCGGCAGGTGGTGTACTGGCTCATGGGGAACCTCGGGAACGCGACGTGGGGCGACGTGTGGGTGGCCGGCATCAGCGTCCCGGGGTTCTTCGTGTTGCTGGCCTACTCCAGGGACCTGAACGTCCTCCTGCTCGGCGAGGAGGACGCCCACAGTCTCGGTATCGACGTGGAGCGGACCAAGCGCGTCCTGCTAGCCGTGGCGAGCGTCGTCACCGCGGGGGCGGTGGCCGTCTCGGGGGTCATCGGCTTCGTCGGACTCATCGTCCCGCACGTGATGCGCCTGGTCGTCGGGCCGGACCACCGAATTCTCCTGCCGACGAGCGCCCTCGCCGGGGCCTCCTTCCTCGTCGTCACCGACACCATCGCGCGGTCCGGGGCCGCGGAGATACCGGTCGGCATCATCACGGCGGCGCTCGGGGCGCCGTTCTTCCTCTACCTGCTCCGGACGAGGGAGGTACACGCGCTGTGACCCGCGAACGGACGGACGATTCGAGCGGGTGCGACTCCGCGTCGGGATACGGGTCTACAGCGTACGGAAACGGACAGTACGCGTCCGACCGCCGCAGCGGCGACTCCCCCGAGAGCGACCCGCTACTGGTCGTCGAGGACCTCGTCGTCGAACTGGGCGGCGTCCGCATTCTCGACGGCGTCTCGGCGACCGTCGAGAACGGGTCGTTCGTCGGCGTCGTCGGACCGAACGGGGCGGGCAAGACGACACTGTTGCGGGCGATAAACGGCGCCGTCGCGCCCACCGAGGGGACGGTCACCGTCGCCGGAACCGACGTCGCCGGCCTCTCGTCGCGGGCGACCAGTCGGCTGGTCGCCACGGTGCCACAGGACACCTCGGTCGCGTTCCGGTTCGACGTGCGGAAGGCCGTCGCGATGGGACGGACGCCGCACGTCGGCCGGTTCGGCCGCTGGTCGCAGGCCGACCGGGAGGCCGTCGACCGAGCGATGGCGCGGACGGACGTGCTCGAACTGGCGGACCGGGCAGTCACCGACATCAGCGGCGGGGAGCGCCAGCGAGTGCTCATCGCGCGCGCACTCGCCCAGGACACCCCGCTGCTCCTCCTCGACGAACCGACCGCGAGCCTCGACATCAACCACCAGGTCCGGACGCTCGAACTGGTGCGCGAACTGGTCGCGTCCGACCGTGCGGCCGTCGCCGCGATTCACGACCTGAATCTCGCGGCGCACTACTGCGACGACCTGCTCCTGTTGACCGACGGGAGGGTCCTCGCCAGCGGCCCCCCGGGGACGGTCCTGACGGAGGCCAACCTCCGCGAGGCCTTCGACGTGAACGCGGTGGTCTCCCGACACCCGGTCACGGGAGCCACCTACGTCACGGCACTCCCGACTGCGGGCGGAGACCGAGAGGGTCGCGTCCACGTCGTCGGCGGCGGCGGCAACGCCGCCCGGCACCTCTACCTGCTGTCGGCCGCCGGCTACACCGTCTCGGTCGGTGCGCTCAACGAGGGCGACACGGACACCGAGACGGCGCGGCAACTCGGACTCGACGTCGTCACCGTCGCCCCGGCGGCGCCGATAGACGAGGAGACTGGCGACGCCGTGAGAGAGCGGGTCCGCGCCGCGGACGTGGTCGTCGTCGCGGACGTCGAAGTCGGCCGGGGGAACGTCGACAACCTGCGGGCCGCGGCCGACGCCGGGGAACTCGTCCTCGTGGAGGACCGTCCGTTCACGGAGCGGAACTACGCCGGCGAGGAGGCCGCGGCCATCTACCAGTCGCTCCGCGACCGGGGGCGCGTGGTCGAATCCGAACACGTCCTCTCGGCGGTGGAAGCCGCGCTCGGAGCGGGCGGCGCGGAGTCGACCGCCGGGGAGTCGCTCCCCGGCATCCTCTCCGGCGTGACGTCTGAGGCCGACGAGTAGGGGCCGTCACGTCCAGACCCGTCGACTGCGTCTCGCGGCGAGGGTACCTGGCCCCCCGCACCCGTCCGGCGCACCCCGGGGTCGCTGCCCGCGAGGTGTTCGAGGCCGGTAGGCGGTGGGTAGCGACGGGTACGAGCAACATACTGATTACCGCGGAGACCGTACTGTCACTATCGTACCTATCAGGTGATTTAGATGAAGCTCGCACTCGTCGGAGTTGGACAGGCCGGGGGCAAAATCGTCGACGCGCTACTCGCGTACCAGGAGCGCGCCAGACAGGAGTTCGTCGTGGACGCCATCGCGGTGAACACGGCGCGCACCGACCTTCTGGGCCTCGAACGCGTCCCGCACGAGCGCCGCGTGCTGGTCGGGGCGTCCGCGGTGAAAGGCCACGGCGTCGGCGCGGACAACGAACTCGGGGCGCACGTCGTCGCCGAGGACATAGAGGACGTGCTGGCAGTCGTCGACGAGATACCCACCCACCGGGTCGACGCGTTCCTCGTCGTCGCGGCGCTGGGCGGCGGCACCGGGAGCGGCGGGGCACCGGTGGTCGCCCGGGAACTGGGGCACCTCTACACTGAACCGGTGTACGGACTCGGCGTCCTCCCCGGCCGCGACGAGGGGGGCATCTACAGTCTGAACGCCGCCCGCTCGTTCCAGACGTTCGTCCGCGAGGTCGACAACCTCCTCGTGTTCGACAACGACGCCTGGCGGCGGAGCGGACAGAGCCTGGACGCCGGCTACGACGAGATGAACGACGAACTGGCCCGCGTACTGGGCGTGCTGTTCACCGCGGGAGAGACCGACGGGACGATGGTCGGCGAGTCGGTGGTCGATTCGAGCGAGATAATCAACACGCTCGCCAGCGGCGGCGTCAGCGTCGTCGGGTACGCGACCACGCCGGTCGAGCGCCCGCCGAAGGGGTTGCTGGCGAAACTCGGCGCGAAGGCGCCCGCCCCGGAGGAGGGCGAGAGCGTCAACCGCATCATCAGCCTGGTGCGGCGGGCGGCCCTCGGTCGCCTGACGCTCCCGTGCGAGATAGACGCGGTCGAACGTGCGCTGGTCGTGGTCGCCGGGCCGCCGGCGCAGCTGAGTCGACGGGGCATCGAACGGGCGAGAATCTGGCTGGAGGAGGCGACGGGGACCGTGGAGGTCCGGGGCGGCGACTACCCGCTCGAATCGGGCCACGTGGCTGCGGTCGTCCTCCTGTCGGGCGTCTACGACGTCCCGCGAGTCAAGGAGCTACAGCGACTCGCTATCGAGGCCCAGCGCGGGATGCAGGAACGCGACGCCGACAGGGAGCGGGCCCTCTCGGAGCTGCTCTCGACCGACGACGACGCGCTGGAGTCGCTGTTCTAAAGCGTTCACGGACGTTGGGTCGTTCGGGTCCCGCAGGTGCGCTGGCCGTCCTGGGCGACGGGGGCCAACAGATAGCCGGGCCGGCCCGTCGCACTCCCCGGGACGGCGGTTCGCGGTCGCTGTCGAACCGGACGTCGCCGAGGTAACGAACCTGCTCCGGGGTAGCGGTCCAGGTCCGGACGGCTCACTCCCTGACGACGTGTCCGTCGAGGTAGGACCGAATCGTGTCGTTCGTCGACTGCGTCTTCTTGAGGAACGTCACTGTCCGGGTGCCCTCGACTGTCCGGTCCGCCTCGATGTCCAGCGAGAGGCCCTGGTCCCGGAGGTGGGCGAGCGTCCGCTCGACGACGCGCGGGGGCGCCCTGACGGTGTGTCGCTCCCCGAGCGTCTCGCCGGCGTCCACGGCGTCGATGGCCTCCCGCATCGACAGCACGATGGCCTCGCCCACGTCCCGGGCGCGTTCCCGCGCCGCCGCCTCGTCCTCGCCCCACTCCGCCGACTGGAACCCCTCCCGGACGAGACGCCTGAACATGAACTCCTGGCCGTAGTCGAATGGCAGCGAGAAGGCGAACGAGAGGTCGTCCTGGTTCGCGTGGGCGGTGGTGTACTTCAGTTGCGTCGACGCGTCGGCGGTCTTCATCACTACGCCCTCTCGCTCGGCCGCGTCCAGGTCGCGGACGATTGGGGGTAGCTCCTCTGCGGTCTCGTCGGGGGAGACCCACCCGTGGAAGGGAACCTGCGGGACGTCGAACTGCTCGCAGAGCGAGCGACGGTCGGAGACCGGGAGCGACGCCCCCGTCTCGCGGTGGCGAACGTCGAACGCCCGGAAGGCGACCGAGTCGACGCCGGGGTACTCGTGGGCCGTGTAGGGATTCTCGGGACCGATCATCTCCCCGCACAGCATCAACTCCGGGTTCGCCTCGAAGAACGACTCGAGGTCGAGCAGTTCCCGGGCCTTGAACGTCGTGAAGGGGCAGGCGATACCGCTCCGGGTGAACGCGATGGGTTCGCCGAGGTGCGCGACCCGGACGTTGTAGCCGTTGAGTTTCTCCTCGACGACGAACGCCTCGTCGAAGTGGTTCGGGACGCCCGTTTCGAGAACCAGCGTGCGCGGAATCTTCGGGAATCCCCGCACCACCTCGCCCTCCATCAGGACGAGTCCCCGGTCGAGTCGACTCCGGTAGTCCGGGAGGTGCCGGTACCGTCGCCCCTCGTAGGTTCGCTCCGTGAGACGCTCCGTGAGATTGTCGAACTCGTCCGCCGAGAGGTTCAGCGTCTCGTGGTACGTCACAACTTCGACGGTTCGTCCGGGTGAGACAAAGGGATTGCGCCGGCGGGGCGACTGCCGCGAGGCGAGCGCACGCGTCGGCCGAGAGACCGATAGGCAGCGTGTTATTTCACCACGGCCGACGTACGAACCATCAATGTCGGAGGACCCGTTCAAACAGCGGTTCGTGCTCGACACGTCGCTGTTCATCACCGAGGAGATTCGGGAGGACGACGAGAGCGTCGAGGAGGCCGTCGAGCGACTGCTGGACATGATCGCCGAGGCGCGTCTCGAACTCGGCATCTCCTGTTACACGCCCCCGTCGATATACGACGAACTCACGGGGATGCTCCGGGACCGAGGCGTCTCGGAGGACGTGTTCTCGAAGCTCAACACGTGGGTCATCAAGAAGAACCCCTCCCGGTACGAGGTGATGATTCCCGCCGAAATCGTCTACGGGTTCATCGACGAGATGAGCGACCGGGTCAACCGCGGGCTTCGCGTCTCGGAGAAGGCCGTCAGGAAGGCCGAGGAGTCCCGCACGGAACCGGTCGACGACCACGAACACATGACCGAAATCGACCGGGTCATCTCGGACCTCCGCGAGGACTACCGCCGGGCCCTCCGCCAGGGCGTCCTCGACTCCAGGGAGGATTTCGACCTGCTCGTTCTGGCCCGGGAACTCGAAGCCGGAGTCGTCACCGAGGACCGGGGCATCATCAACTGGGCCGAGGACTTCGGTCTCCGGTACCTCCGGGGGCGGGAGTTCCCCACGCTCATCGAGGAGTACCTGACCGCGGCCGGCGGCGGGTACGAAGGTCGGTATCGCACGGACCGGTAATCCGGCGCGAACGCCTCCCGCGGGGGTGCCATACTTAGTCCTGCCACACATCGGTTCGAACGAGTGATTCGACGTGGAACCCACCGAGTTCGTCTACACCGTCGGAATGGACGAGGAGGAAATCTCCGAACGCCTCGCGGAGAACGAGACGGGCGTCCTGTCGCTCGCTGACGGCGGTCGGGCGTACGCCGTCCCGGTCAGCTATCGGTACGAGGACGGCACCATCTACGTCCGGTTGGCCGACGACGGGGACAGCGAGAAACTGGCGTACCTCGACGCGACCCGGGAAGCCTGTCTGGTCCTGTACGACGCCGCGCCGCTCGACGAGTCCTGGAGCGTCGTCGTCACGGGGCGCCTCGTGGACGTGACAGAGGCGTTCGTAGACGGCGCCGAGGTGGACCGCGTCACCGACGCCTTCGACCCGCTTCGCGTGTTCGACGAATCCATCGACGACGTGACGGTCCGCGTCTACGAGTTCGAGGTGTTCTCGGAGACGGGGCGAAAGGTAGCCCGGTAGGGTCCCGGCGTCCCGTCCACTCTCACCATCGTTCAGTCCGTGGCGTGTCGCACCGTGAACACCGGCACGTTCGCGCGCCGGAGGACGTACTCCGTCGTACTGCCGAGAAGCAGTCGTGCGAGCCCCGACTGCCCGTGCGTCCCCATCACAACCAGGTCGATAGCGTCGTCATCGGCGTACGTGACGATGACCGACTCCGGGTCGCCGATTTTGATGGCGGGGACGACGTCGACGCCCGCCGCCCGTGCGCGTTCGGCGACGTCGTCGACGACGGCTTCGCCCCGCGTTTTCACCGCCTCGGACCAGCGG
>JBEPXT010000009.1:0-51765 GCA_041641795.1 Salinigranum sp. | reverse complement strand
ATTGCAATGTCCGAAGCTACCACCGAACTGACGGAGTACCTGCAGAACAACCCGCGGATGATGGGCGTGCTGTTTACGGCCATGCTCCTCCTCTCCCAGGCGGGGAATGTCGCGGCGACGAACGCCGTTGGAACCACGGGTCCCTGAGCGGCAAATTATTGCTCGAAGTACGCATCGATATCGTCAACCGTCAACGAATTACTCCAGTGTAACTCGCCGGCGAGTATGACCGGCGTGTCCTCCATAGAGAGGAACTGGCTCAGTCCGACGCGCGAGATGCTGAACGTGTCTATCGTTCCCGACGAGAGGTAGTACTGTTCGTTTCCTTCGATTGCAGGTGCAATCAGCGTACCCATACCGTGTTCGGTATTCGGATACGTGAGGTACTCGAGTTCGTACTCGTCACTAACCTTGCGAATTTCACAAACGTTGGGCATGAAGCCGCCCGCTTGTGTCACCGAGAGACCGCCGTCGCCGACGACGATGTACTGGTTGCCGATGACGCTCTCGTCGCGGGCGAGGTCTAACGCGCTCCGGAGCGAGAAGCCCCGGTTCAGCAACCGCGCCAGCGCCCCGCCCATCTCGACGGCCCCGCTGTTGACGACGTCCGCGAGCGTCACGATACCCCCGATGGCTCCGGCGTCGACGAGGTGTTCGCCCTGCTCGTAGGACTGACAGGCGTTCAGGAGGAACGAGTCCATGCCGACGCTGTCGACCTCCGAGACGTCGAGTTTGCCGTCGCGGCACTCGAAGCCGTCCTCGTCGATGTGCCCGATGTAGTGGAAGAACTCGGTCGGTCGTTGCAGGACGTCCCGCAGTTCCTCGACCGAGAGGTCGTAGTGCCGGTCTACCTCGAACGGAACTTCCACGCGAGACCCGTAGACGCTCTCGACCACGTCTCGTTCGTCCGCCATCTTCGCGTCGTTACAGATGACGCTGATGGTGATGTCGCCGTTCGCGGGCGACCGGTCGAGTCGGTTCCGGTAGGCCTGGGTGCTCGACTTGCTCGCACCGACAGGGGTCCCGTCCCCGACCCACGCCTGTTCGAGCGACCCGTCTCGCTCGGGTTGGACGTACGTCCGCGAGGGAGCAGAACTCGACGCGCTCCGCGTGAACGATTCGCTTCTGAAGAACTCGCCCGCGGCGGACGTCTGGACCTCGGAACTCGACACCTGACGGGATTCGGGGGTTCTGACGACCGCCAGATCGTTCGTGACGAATGGTAACATTTCCAGGTTGTCGGCCGACGGCGCGATGTGCGTCGTCAGTTTCCACTCCGGGAGGTGCGCCTCGACTGCGGTGAACGGAACGTCGAGGTACGCTTCCAGTTGCCGGGCCAGCGGCCACTCGTAGAGTTCCGCGAAGTCGGGGTCCAGCACCGATTCGAGGACCTGACGCTCGTGCAGGTCTATCTTGTATATTCCTTCCGTCCGGACCAGGCAGTCGAAGAAGAACACCTGCTTGAGAACCCGTTCGACTTCCCGCTCGAACCCGGCGATCGTGTCCAGTCGGTACTCGAACCCGCGGTCGGTCACGATGCGCGGGACGCCCCCGGGAACGAGTTTCGCACCCAGGTAGTACGCGAGTGGCGTCGCTACGTACACGTAGCGATATTCGGGCGGCAGTTCAATCCGGACGCCGGTGTCCGGGGGGTCGAGTCCCTCGGGGATGTCGAGGTCGTCGCCGAGTTCGAGTAGCGGCGGATGCCCGCGAAGCGACGGGTACGACCGTTCGACCGACGTCGTCTTGAGCGCCGACCCGAACGCGGACACGGCGGCCATCAGGTCACGCGGGTCGTCTGTGGTGGTGATGGTGGCCGCCGGATGCTTGTGGTGGGACCGCGCGCCGACCAGAACGGGACGGGAGTCGCCGAACTCGACGGTGGTCTGAACCGCGTCGGAACTGACCCGAACCTCCCCGTCGACGCGGAGGTACGTCTTGACCGGGCCGCTGATCTCCAGACTGTACGTTCCCTCCGGGAACGACTCGTCGGCGAAGTGCTCGACCTTCGCGAGGAGTTCGCCGTCGTCGGTCCGGATGAAGATGGCCCAGACTTTCGGGAGGCGAATCGCCGACGTCTCGAGGCGCACGGCCGAGTCTGCGGGGAACCAGAACTCCGCGGGATCCGCGGGTGTCGGGCGAACCGCACCGGGCGTCTCGAAACTGAGTTGCCGGCGCTCGATGGGGTCGCGGACGACCAATCCGTTCCCGGAATCGGGCGTGTCGAACGACACCTGGAGGTCGTTGTCGGTCTCGTTCCCACCACCAGGGAACTGTTGCGATGCCACCATTGGTGTTACAGTCACGCGTCATGACTAAAAGAATGTTGGTCAATTATCGAAAAATCGCGGCTCAGAACCGTCTATAGACGGGCATCCCGAAGGCGTCGCACGTGAACCGGGGAGGTACTTACTGGTCGATCGGTAGCCACTCCGAGGACATGTCCAGGTCCCTGAAGTGCCACCGTTGTTTCAGGGTGTCGCCCTCGATTCGCAGTTCGATGACCGCATCGAACAGCGGAGCGAGCGTCCGCACCGTCTCTGACGACCGGTCTTTCGGAAGCCAGAAGTGCCCCATCCCGCGGGCTCGCTTGATGTGGTTGGTCAAGACGTGTACGAACCGGAACACGCGCTCTATGTCGTATTCCGCGAGCAGTGCCGGAAGCGCGTCGAACGCGAGGCGGAGCTCCGCCGGCTCCAGCCCGTCGGCCTCCCTGTCGAACTCGTCGATGACAGTCGAGACTGCGACGCCGAGGTCGGTTATCGTCCCGTCGACGTACTCGATGTTCGCCGACTGCGCGGACGGAGACGCCGGTGTGACGACGCCCGTGCCGCCGTCCGACGTGCCCATCGCCGCGGCGCTACGCGATTCGGTTCGGTGAACGACGACGCGCGTCCACTCCGGCGACTGAAGTCCGGATTCGACGAACCGGTCTCGAATCGCCTCCTGACGTCCCTCTGCCGTCGCCAGGAACCGCCGTCTGGGTGGATTCGCAGTCGGGTCACCGAGCATCTGCGCCGACGCGCGCGCGTACATCTCTTCCGGTACTCCACCGACAACCAGTAAGGCACTCCCGTGGCGTTTCAGGGTGTCTAAGGCGTGCGCGAAGCTCGCCGCGTCACCCTCACGTGGGGATTCGTTTCCGCCACTTGGTGCCATTCAGCTATACCATCGATACCCCATCAAATAAGAGTTTGTGTCTGAGGGACGTTTCACACAGCGCCCCGTTTGTTCCCTCCACCCACGGTTTCGGAGGATGGGGTGTGATGCGTAGCTTAGTTTCACGACGGATATGGCTGGATAGGCTTTCGTCTGGTGATTAGTAGCTCACTACAGCAATTATCACTCAGAAATGTTTTCTGAAAGATTGAAAATAGGAACCGCAAGACAGCACCTGTTTTACAGCTACTACTGGAGAATAGAAGGCACGCATCAAATCCATCCTCCGAGGTTGTGTCCACCGAAGCCGAAGGGTTTCGTATAGCGAGAGACGGTTTACCGGCCCCGGAGGAACTGCTCCATCCGGTCCATCGCCTCCCGGAGTTCTCGCATCCCAGTCGCGTAGGAGACGCGAAGGTGACCCCTGCCTCCATCTCCGAAGACTCGCCCGGGGACGACGGCGACCTGTTGCTCCTGGAGTAGCGCCTCGGCGAACGCTTCGTCGTCTCCATCCACCTGCGGAAACGCGTAGAAGGCGCCGGTCGCCTCGAAGCAGTCCAGTCCCATCTCGTCGAACCGCGAGAGGACGAACCGTCGACGGCGGTCGTACTGCGTCACCATCTCGGTGACCGCGTCGTCGCAGGACTCCAGGGCTTCGAGCGCGGCGTACTGCGCGGTGGTCGGCGCCGACAGCATCGAGTACTGGTGGATGCGGTTCATCGCGGCGACTGCCTCGGGCGGAGCCAACGCGTAGCCGAGGCGGAGGCCCGTCATCGCGTAGGCCTTGGAGAACCCGTTGAACACCACAGTTCGCTCGCGCATCCCGGGCAACGTCGCGATAGAGGTGTGGTCCTGTTCGTACTGCAGCGCGGCGTATATTTCGTCCGAGAGGACCGTCAGGTCGTTCTCCCTGGCGAACTCGGCGACTGCAGCCAGGTCGGACTCGCGCATCGTCGCGCCGGTCGGGTTGTTCGGGTAGCACATGATCAGCGCGTCCGCCTGGTCGGCCCCCGCCCGTTCGAGCGCTTCGTACGTCAACCGGAATTCGTTCTCGGGGACCGTCTCGACCGGAATCGGTTCACCGCCGGCGAAGACGACGCCGGGGACGTACGAGATGTACGACGGCTGCGGGACGGCGACTCGGTCCCCGGGGTCGACAAGCGCCCGGATGGCGACGTCGAGGGCCTCGCTCGCGCCCGCCGTGACGAGAATCTCCTCGTCGGGGTCGTAGGACAGGTCGTACCGACGAACGTGCCGGGCGATCGCCTCCCGGAGTTCGCGTTTCCCCCGATTGGCCGTGTACGACGTCCGCCCCCGTTCCAGCGAGTCGATTGCCGCGGTGCGCGCGGCCCAGGGCGCGCTGAAGTCCGGTTCCCCGACGCCCAGGGAGATGACGTCGTCCATCTCTTCGGCCAGCTCGAAGAACCGGCGGATGCCCGAGGGCGGCACGCGCTGGACGCGGTCGGCGGTCTTCATGGGGATATCGACAGCCGGTCGTCGTCGTCGAAGTCGTCCAGTTCGATGCCCCGCTCCTTGTACGTCTCCATGACGAAGTGGGTGACCGTCTGCGTCACCTCCGGAATCGGGGCGATGCGGTCGGCGACGAACTTCGATACCGCCTGCATCGACTCGCCCTCGACGTCGGCGGCGAAGTCGTAGTTACCGGAAACCAGTCTGAGTGACGCCACTTCCGGGAACTTCGCGATTCGCCGGGCGATGTCGTCGTACCCCGTTTCGCGGTCCAGTTCCACGTTGAGCTCCACCTCGGCGCGAACGTGTTCCTCGTCGACGCGCCGCCAGTCGACTACCGCCTGGTAGCCCCGGATCGCGCCGTCGTCTTCCAGTTCCGCGATGAGTTCCTCGACCCGCTGGGGCTCCAGGCCGGTCTGCCGAGCGATGTCGTCGACGCTCGCCCGGGCGTCCTCGCGAAGTAAATCGAGTAGCTCCCGCTTTTCGTCCATATGAACCCCCCTTGCCGGGACTGCAAAAAGTGTTTGCGCAAGCCGCAATAAACCGCATTCCGGTATACGGAATCGGAGTGCAGTCGTTCCGAGCGAGTGCGTCCCGGGTCGAATCTCCGGGAGACGCGGACGACCACCGATGAATAAAAGTGTGCTGCGGTCGTCAGGTCCCGCAGTGGCCCTCCTCGACGGGTTGTTGACTCCCATCGGATTGCTCGCCCTGGCCGGGCTGGTCCCCCTCGTCATCCTGTACCTCGTCCGGCCGAACCCCGAAGAGCGACGGCTCCCGACGGTTCGTTTCCTCGCGGAACAGAACCAGCGGGAGTCGGCAAATCCGCTCCTCGAACGGCTGCGGCGGAGCCTGCTGCTCCTGATTCAGGTCCTCGCAGTCGTGTTGCTGGCGCTGGCGCTGGCCCAGCCGTTCCAGTTCGTCCCCGAGCGAACCACCGTCGAGGAGACGGTGCTGGTGGTCGATGCGAGCGCCAGCATGGCCACGCGAACCGGCGACGGGACGCGGTTCCAGACCGCGCTCGCGGCGGCGAGCGACGCACCGACCGCCACGACATCGGTGGTCGTCAGCAGCGTCGACGGCGGCGTCGTCCTCCGGAAAGGCGGACCTCCCGAGGCCCGGAGTGCGCTCGACGGCCTGACCGTGACCGACGCGCCGGGGGACCTCCGGAGCGCCATCGCCAGCGCCACGTCCGTCGCCGGCGAGGGGGCGCGCATCGTCGTCTACAGCGACTTCGTCGACCAGAGCGCGTGGCGCGACGCGGTCCAGACGGCAAGGGCCAGGGGACTGCTCGTGGACCTGAATCAGGTCGGCGGCGGCGGGACCGACAACGTCGGCGTAATCGACCAGTCGTTCTCCGGGAACTCGGTCACCGCATCGGTCAAGAACTTCGGGGAGACGTCGGCGACGCGGACGGTCGAACTGGGCGACCAGCGCCGGCGCGTCACGCTGGCGGCCGGCGACGTCCAGGAGGTCACGTTCCCGGTGCCGGCCGGCGGCGGCCAGATTCGCCTCCGGCCCGGCGACTCGTTCCCCACCGACGACGTGTCGTACGTCGCCGCCCCGCAGGACGCGTCGGTGGAGGTACTGGTGCTCACGAACGACCGGAACGAGTACCTCCTGACCGCCCTCTCGGTCATCGACCAGGTGTCCCTGACGGTCGATTCCCCGCCCACGACCGTCGAATCCTCGTACGACGTCATCATCTACAGCAACGTTCAGCCGAATCGCCTCCTCCGGTCGAACGTCCAGGCGGGGACCGAGGTGCTGGAGGGGGGCGGGGGGGTCGCGATACAGGCGCAGTCCGAGATGCCGACCACCTACGGCAACTTGCTCCTGATAGACCCGCAGTCGGTCAGGACCAACCCGTCGCTCCAGCGAGTCGCGGACGACCCACTCACGAGCGGAATCACGTTCTCCCCGCCGGAGGCGTACGTGGCCGGACCGCTGACGTCGGGGGAACCGCTCGTGACGACGACCGACGGAGCGCCGATTCTCGCGACCCAGGACCGCTCTCCCGGCCGCGTCCTCTACTACGGGTACATCGAGGAGCGTTCGTCGTTCCACTTCAACTACCAGTACCCGGTGTTCTGGAAGCGCTCGGTGTTCTATCTGGCCGGCAGGGAGACGCTTCCCTCGCTGAACTACCAGACCGGGTCACAGTTGCAGTTCGAAACCGAACAGCGCGTGCAGACGCCGTCGGGCGCCGTCACCGGCACGTCCGTCTCGCTCTCGAACGCGGGGTTCTACACCGTCGACGACCGACAGGTCGGCGCGTCGCTCCTCGACGATGCGGAGTCGGCCGTTCGACCCCCGGACCTGTCTGCGAACACGACCGGCGCTGGACTCCCGGCCCGTGAAGAAGAGCAGCCAGTTCCGCGGCCGTACACGCGCTGGATTGCGCTGCTGGCGCTGGTCGTGGTGCTCGCCGAACTGGCGTACCTGCGCCGGCGAGGTGACCTCTGATGGTGTCCACAACGCTCCCGAACGGGACGACAGTCGGCCTCACGGAGCCGTTCTTCCTGGTGGGAGTCCCCGTCGCCGTCGCCCTGCTGTGGGTCCTCGTCTCCCGGTCGGACGGGGCGGCCTCGCCGCGAAGTCGGCGGCTGTTGCTGGCCTCGCGGGTGTTCATCGTCGTCGTCGTGGTGACTGCACTCGCCGGGCCGTACACGATGGACACGCGGGTGACGACCGGCGACCCGCGGGTGACGATGCTCGTCGACCGCTCGAACAGCATGGCCGTCGCTCCGGACGTCGAGGAGCGGCTCGTCGAGGACATCGAACGCGAGGGCGTGCCGGTCGAGGTGGTCACCGCGGCTGACGGGACTCAGTCGCGAATCGGCGACGCCCTGGCCGCGAACGTCGAGGAGAACGGCAGCCTGGTGCTCCTGTCGGACGGACAGGTCACCGGCGGTCGGAGCCTCTCGGAGGTCGGGGAGCACGCCCGGTCGCTGAACGCCACGGTCAGCACGGTCCGGACCCGGACGACCCGGACAGAGCAGTACGTGACCCTCCACGGCCCGTCGAAGACGAGCGTCGGCGTCGAGAGCACGTTCCTCGCGCAGGTCGGCGGCGTGAACGCCGACTCCGAGGTGACCCTGACGGTCACCGTCGACGGCCGGGAAGTCGTCTCGGAACCCGTCGACGGAACCGGGGCGGTGGAGTTCACCCACGCGTTCGACGCCGTCGGGGCTCACGAAGTGGAAGCGACGATCTCGACCGACGACCGGTTCGCCTCCAACGACGTGTTCTACAAGACCGTCAGCGTGGTCGAGAAGCCGAAGGTGCTGTACGTGTCGCCCGGGTCCTACCCGTTCCGCGAGTACCTCTCCGACATCTACGACGTCGAGGCGGCCGACAGCGTCCCCGAGAACCTGGACCCGTACTACGCGGTCGTCCTGCAGGACGTCCCGGCCGACCGAGTCGGAGACGTCGACGCCCTCCAGCGGTTCGTCATCGACGGGAACGGCCTCCTGGTCGTCGGCGGCGACAACTCCTTCGAGAACGGCGGCTACCAGGACTCGGCGCTCGCCTCGACGCTCCCGGTGTCCATCGGGGAGACGAGCGGCGGGAGCAGCAACGTGGTGCTCGTCATCGACGTCTCCGGGAGTTCCAGCGGCGGAATGCGCGTCCAGAAGGCGATAGCCCTGGACGTCCTCGACCAGCTCGGGGACGAGAACACCGTGGGAATCGTCGGGTTCAACCACAACGCCTACCGGGTCGCCGAGATGGCGCCGCTCTCGGAGAACCGGGGCACGCTCGAAGACAGAATCCGCCGGCTCCAGTCGGGCGGCGCGACGAACATCGCTGGCGGCCTGCAAGGGGCCGCGGAGTTGCTCGGCGGCGGCCCCGGCTCCATCATCCTCATCAGCGACGGCCGGGACACCCTGGGAGAGTCCGCGGCCACGGCGGCCACCCTCGGCCGGCAGGGAATCCAGGTCATCTCGGTCGGGACGGGCAACAACCCGAAAGAACAGACCCTGCGGGCCGTCGCCCGCGAGTCGGGCGGCACCTACCTCAGGGCGACGGAGTCGGACCGCCTCAGACTCCTGTTCGGCGGTAGCTCCCGCCGGTTCCAGGGGTCCGGCCTCCAGATAGTCGACCCCAACTCCTTCGTCACCAGCGGCGTGACGCTCACGGCGGACCCGGGAGCGGCAAACGACGTGTCGGTCAAGCGTGGCGCGGAGTTCCTCGTCGCGACCGGCGACGGTGAACCGGCCGTGGCGTCGTGGCGGTTCGGGCTCGGCCGCGTGGTCACGATAACGGCGTTCGGTCGCGACGGGACGCTCGACGGCCTCCTCCAGCGGCCGGATTCGCTGCTGTTGACCAAGTCCACGAACTACGTCGTCGGCGACCCGGAGCGGAAAGCCGTCGGCGTCGCCGCGGCGGCGGACACCCGGGTCGGCGAGTCGACCGTCGTCACGTACCGCGGCGACGAGCGCCCGGAGGCCGAGGACGCGCAGTTCCAGCAGGTCGCCCCCGGGGAGTACCGGGCCAGCGTGACTCCCTCGCAGGCCGGGTTCCACACGGTGGCGGGCGCCAGATACGCCGCCAACTACCCCCTGGAGTACGCCGGGTTCGGCCCCGACCCGGGCCTCCAGTCGCTCGTCGAGACGACGAACGGTCAGGCGTTCAGACCGACCGACGGGGCCGCAATCGCCGAATTCGCCCGCCAGCAGGCGACGCGAACCAGGACCGTCCGCGACGACTGGACGCTCCCGCTGCTGCTGGTCGGGGTCCTGGCGTACCTGCTGGAAGTGCTGTGGCGGCGACTACAGGTGTACCGCGGCCGAACGCGCAACGAGAGTGGACTCCCATGAGCTATCCAGGCAACGCAATCCCGCTGGGCCTCGTCCTCCTGGTCGGACTGTCCGTCTCCGGCACCGCCGGGGCGACGATGTTCTACCAGCACGAGGTCAGCCAGCTCGATTCGCAGGTGGACAGCCTCCGAGAGAAGAACGACCAGTTGACAGAGCGCCTCCAGGAGACCCAGACGGAGCTTCGACGCACCGAGTCGGAGCTGCGGGAGCTGAACCAGAGCCTGAAGACGACCCGGAAGGACGTGAGCCAGGTGGCCACGAACCTCGAGCGGACCGAGCGGCAACTCAACAGGACCGAGTCCGAACTCATCAGCACCCAGGAGTCCCTCTCGGAGTCCCGGGAGCGAATCGACGCCCTGCAGGACGACGTGCGGGAGCTCGAGGCGACCAAAGCGGACCTGGAGGACCGGGTGGACGCGCTCGAAGCGTCGAACGAGGACCTCGCGGAGAACAACTCGGCGCTGGACGAGGAGAACGAACGTCTCGCGCAGCAGGTCGACGACCTGCAGTCGGAGGTGTCCAGCCTCGAATCGCAGATTGCGACCCTGAAGGACAGAATCGAACAGCTCGAATCCGACCTCCGGTCGGCGTGTAACGCGATAGAGGGCGAGAAGCCGCCCGCGTGCGGGTGACGAGAATGAGGCCAGACGACGGATTCGGTGGACCCGCCGGCCCCGCGCTCCGGGACGGGTCCCGTGGCAGTCCTGCCGGTCGGGGGGACGGCCACTCGACCGTGACCTGGGACGCGGTAGCATCCAGCAGTCCTGGTGCTGGATTCAAGCCACTGGACGCCGTATCGGGATGTAGCTGGTGTCCTCCCCGACACGCAGGAGTCTACTCGTGAGCTATATCGGCGGTTCCGTCAACGTGGTGCTCGTTTCGCTGGTCGTACTGGCAGTGTCCGGTACCGCCGGCGCCAGTCTGTTCTTCCAGGAGTCGGTCGCGGACCTGACGACGGAGAACGAACAGCTACGGGACCGGAACGAGCGACTCGAGGCGGACCTCGAAGCGTCGAACGAGGACCTCGCCGAGACGCGGAGCGAACTCCGCGAGCTCAAAACCTCGCTCTCGGTGACCCGCGGCGACGTCTCTCAGGTCTCCCGGCAGTTGACGCGCACGGAGAACGAACTGAACAACACCGAGAACGAACTCGTCGACACGCAACTCGCCCTCCAGTCGAGCAGAGAGCAGATTTCCGTGCTCAGGAGCGACCTCGACGTTGCGACCGACCGGCGAGTCGAACTCGAACGGAAGGTCGACGACCTGGAGTCGGTCAACGCCGACCTGGCGGACCAGAACGAGGAGCTGGTACAGGAGGTCGACTCGCTCGAACGAGAGCGCCGCGACCTCAGGAACGAAATCGACGAGCTAGAGTCGGAGATTGCGGACCTGAACAGGACCATCACCGAGCTGGAACAGCGCATCGACGAACTCGAGTCCCAGCAGAACACCGCGAGCGTGGCTCCCTTCGGCTCAGGGCTGCCGAGTAGCACTGTCGACGCTGTGTCAGGTGGACCCGTCCCGGTGAGCGCTCGATGAGCGACGCCCCGCCCCGCCAGCGAATGGCCGACGCCCTCGCCGAGGTGCGCCGCGAGGGGTACAAGGTCGCCGTCATCTACGCCGTCGTGGACGCGGCGCTGGTGACGCTGGCGGTCAATCTGCTGTTGCAGGTCGTGACCGTCGGCGCGATTCCGGAGACGGTGCGACCGCTCGCACCCCTCTCTGGCGTGCTGTCGGGGACGGGACTCTCCTGGCTCGCAGGAACGCCCGTGGGAACGTCGACGCTCGCCGGCGCCGCCGCGGGGCTACTCACCTTCGTCGTCGAGTTCGCGCTCCGGGTTCGACGGCCACTCGTCGAACAGTTCGAGGCGGCCAACCCGTCGATACGGGAGTCGCTCAGGACCGCCCGGGATACGGTCGAAGACGGTCGGGAGACGGTCATGGCGCTCGCCCTCTACCGGGACGTTCTGGACCGACTTCGGGACACCTCCAGCCTCGAACTGATCGACGCCCGCCGTCTCGTCGTCACCGTGACGGTGCTCGTCGCGGTGAGCCTCGTCAGCATCCAGGTGGCGGTGGTCGACCTGAACCTGGGGCTGGGCGGCCCCGACGGCGGCGACGGTCCGGACCAGTCGCCCAACCAGCGCCCCTACGAGGGGCTGAGGGACGGCGATGCCATCCTCGGCGACGCCGAGAACGTCACCGCCGGCGACACGGAACTCGACGCTGACCTGCAGACCCAGGGCGGCGGGGAGTCCGGCAACGGAAGCTCGGCCGCGGCCTACGACCAGTCCGGGTTCGCCAGCTCGGCCGACGTCGAGAGCCAGCAGGCCGGGTTCGCCCCGAGCGAACAGGTCGAAGATGCGGAACTCATCAGGGAGTACAACCTGAAGATACGCGACATCGAGGACGACGACTCGTGACAGTGATTACTTCACACGCCGACACGAACGACGAATGAACGAACGGTTCCCCACACGACCGACGGAGTACAGATGAGCAGAGACGATCCCCCCGGCGACGGCGGGACGCTGTCCGGAGCCGACGTCGACATCGACCGCCTCCAGTCGAAAGTCGAACGCGTACGCGAGGAGGTAGGCAAGCGAATCGTCGGGCAGCGGACCGTCCTCGACCAGTTGCTCGCCTGCATCCTCAGCGACGGGAACGCGCTCCTGGAGAGCAACCCCGGTCTGGGCAAGACGTCGATGGTCAAGGCGGTGTCGGCCGTGACCGACCTGGAGTTCTCGCGCATCCAGAACACCCCGGACCTGATGCCCTCGGACATCACGGGGACGGAAATCATCCGCGAGAGCCAGCAGGGACGCGAGTTCGTCTTCGAGAAGGGCCCGATTTTCGCGAACGTGGTCCTCGCCGACGAGATAAACCGGGCGACGCCGAAGACGCAGGCGGCGCTGCTGGAAGCGATGCAGGAGAAGCAGGTCACCGCCGCCGGGGAGACGCACGCGCTCCCGCGGCCGTTTTTCGTCCTCGCGACGCAGAACCCCATCGACCAGGAGGGGACCTACCCGCTGCCCGAGGCCCAGACGGACCGGTTCCTGCTGAAAATCCTCGTCGAGTACCCAGACTTCGAGGAGGAGCGCCGAATCGTGGAGCTCTACACGGAGGACTTCCAGGCGCCGCCGATAGAGCAGGTCGTCTCGCGGGAGGAGATTCAGACGATGCAGCGACTGGTGCGCCAGGTCCCGATTGCGGACGACATCCGCGACAGGGCCGTGAAACTCGTCCAGCAGACGCGCGACGAGGAGACCATCGAGTTCGGTGCCAGTCCCCGCGCGAGCATGGCGCTGGTCCTGACGGGCAAGGCGCGCGCGTTCATGCAGGGGCGGCGCCACGTCAGCTGGGACGACATCGTCGCCATGGCGCCGCCGGTGCTCAGGCACCGCATCATCCTCGACTTCCGCGCCGAACGCCAGGGACTCACGCCCGACGAGGTAATCGAGTCGCTCGTCCGATGATCGACCCGGCGTTCCTCGACGAGCTATCGCGGTTCGACGCCGTGCTCAAGCGCAAGACCACGTCGCTGTACCAGGGCGAGCAGGACTCGCCGAACGTCGGCGAGGGGCTGACGTTCAGCGACTACCGGCGGTACTCGCCCGGGGACGACATCCGGCTGGTCGACTGGCGCGTGTTCGCCCGCACCGAGGAGTTCTTCATCAAGCAGTTCGAGGAGGAGCGCAACCTCACGCTCCACGTACTGCTCGACGCGAGCGCCTCCATGGACTTCGGCGAGGAGGGGGAGACCCACAAGTTCGAGTTCGGGGCGAAACTCGCGCTGGGGTTCGCCTACCTCTTCGTCGAGGAGAACAACCAGTTCCGGTTCTCCGTTTTCCGCGACCGGCCCCGCCGACTCGACACCGGTCGGTCGAGCCGGGGCGAACTGCTCCAGCTCGTGGACCTGCTGAACGAGACGACCCTGGAGGGGACGGCGGACTTCGAGGCGGCCCTCGAATCGTACGTCGGAAACATCTCCACGCGCTCGCTCGTCGTCGTCGTCAGCGACTGCCTCGTGGACCCCGACGCCCTCGAATCCGGACTCGCCGCGCTGGCGAAGAACGAACTGGTTCTCCCGCAGGTCCTGACGCCCGAGGAACTGGCCCCCGGGGCGTCCGGCGACACCATCTTCGAGGACCCCGAGTCGGACGCCCGGGTCCGAACCTACTTCGGGAGCAGTCTGGCCAGCCAGTATCGGAGCAGGCTCGACGCGCACGTCGACGACGTGGCCGCGCGGGCGGAGGCTCTCGGCGCGGACCACGTGCTCGTCGACACCGGGACGGACTTCTTCGACGCGTTCGCGTCGGTCTGGGTCGGGTGAGGGCACCGCGCGGACGCGCCTCCGTCGTCGACCGACGGTAGTTCGTGCCTCTCCGTTCCGCCGGCGAATGTGACGGAGGGGACCAGTGCGGGAACCAGCGGCTATTTTTCGGACGCTCTCCTCGGTGGACCCGTGGCCGCACGCGAACAGCGCCGTCTGGTCGTCGGACTCGTCACCGGGTCGCACTTCCTGAATCACGCGTTCATCCTGGTGCTCGCGCCGTTCGTCGGAACCCTGGCGTCGGCGTTCGACGTGAGCGTCGCGGCTATCGGCCTCGCCATCGGCGTCCAGCAGGCCGTCGTGGTCGTCCTCCAGCTTCCGTTCGGTCACCTCTCGGACACCCGGAGCAGACGGCTCGTACTCGCCGTCTCGCTGCTCGTCGGAACGCTCGGAACCGGTCTGACTGCCCTCGCCGGGAGCTACGAGTGGCTCCTGCTCGCCCAGGCGATTCTGGGCGTCGGCATCGCCGGCCACCACCCAGCACACTACCCGCTTCTGGCCGCCGTCTCCGGCGCGGGGGGCCGGGGACGCGCCTACAGCGCACACGCGTTCGGGGGCGAAGTCGGTCTCGCCGCCCCGTTCGCCGTCGCGGCGGCGGTCACCGCCCTGGGCGGCGAGTGGCGCCACGCCGTCGGAGCCATCGCAGTCCTCGGGGGCGTGGTCGCCCTCGGGACGCTGGCGCTGGCACGCGACATCGACGAGTCTGTGGCCCTCCCGGACACTGACCCGGCCGGCGGGGACGAGTCGAACGACCCGGCGGCCCGAGACCGGTCGCTCGCGGCCAGGGGGACGGCCGCCGCGAGGGCGCTCCTGTCGGCACCCGGAATCGTCGCGCTCACCGTCCTCGCGTTTCTCACCTCGGCCGCGGCGTGGTGCATCCGGACCTACACGCCCCAGCTTCTGACCGCGACCTACAGCCTCCCGGACACGACGGCGAACGTCCTGACTTCGGCGATGCTCGGGACGGGCGCGCTACTCATCGTGAGCGGCGGGCTGCTCACCGACCGCATCGGTGCCGGACGGGTCATGGTCGCCGGCTATCTCGGACTCGCGGTGCTCGCCGCAGCACTCGCCACCGGGCGCCTGGCGCTGGTCGTCCTCCTCGCGGTGTTGCCGTTCAGCGGGACCATCAGTCTCTCTCGTCCGGCGCGGTCGACGCTCGCGGACCGCCTCTCGGCGCGCCGGGACCTCGGCAAGAACTTCGCGCTGATAACCGTGGGCATCTCCCTGGGCGGCGCAGTCGCCCCGCCCGCGTTCGGGTGGCTCATCGACGCCGCCGGCGTGGGGAGCGCCTTCGCCGTCGTCGCGGTGCTTGGCCTCGCGTGCCTCGGTCTCTCGGTGTGGATTGCCAGAGCCGAGGCCGGCGACCGGTCCCGGGTCGCGTCCGGCACCGACTGAGCGCGGTGCCGGTGCTCGTCCGGGAGTGAGTCCCGGGGAGACGTTGGCCCTAGCCGCTCCACTCGCCGCCCATGTCGCTGGCGACGGATGACCGCCACTGCTCGAACCCCTGTTTGCAGACCGGGCTCTCGTCGAGGTGACGCACGAACCCTGCACCCGGGTCTTCGAGTTCCGACGTGCAGAATGGACACTTCCCGGGGTCGTCCCACGTCTGCGGGAGCCGCGACGGAGATGAAGTTTGAGACATACATCCATTCCTATCCCAGAGAAGTATAAAACTATTCGTTAACGCGAGATTCGTTCGACAGATGCGTCCGTTTCTGGTATATCATTGAATTTCATTGCAGAGTGGGGAGTTGCGTTCCGGGAACTATCCGCCCGGTTAGTGGAAAACGTCGAAAGCGGCGCCGTTGAACCGAGAAAAACTGTCGAATCGTATTATGACGTTGAACTATAATGATAATTTAGGTAATAGTTTTGTCCCAGGCGTGAGATAGCCCACCTGCCATGCAAGCAGCACGACTCCACGAGTACACGGACGACATGAGCGAGGGCCTGCAGATAGACGACGTCGACAGGCCCGAACCGGAGAAGTCGAACGACATCATCATCGACGTGCAGGGCGCGGGGTGGTGTCAGACGGACAACCACATCATCGAGGGGATGTGGGCGGAGTACGTCGACCAGCCGCTCCCGATGACCCTCGGCCACGAGAACGCCGGAACGGTGGTCGAGGTCGGGCCCGAGGTAACGACTGTCGAAGAGGGCGACACCGTAATCTGTCATCCGGTCCAGACCTGCGGGGTCTGTCGCCCGTGTCGCCTCGGCGAGGACATGTACTGCGAGAACAGCGTGTTCAACGGCCTGAACACCGACGGCGGGTTCGCCGAGTTCATGCTGACGAACGACCGGGCGGTCATCCCGCTTCCGGACGGCGTCGACCCGACCGACATCGCACCCCACGCCGACGCCGGCATCACGGCCTACCACGCCGCGAAGAAAGCCGTCGACGAACTGAACCCGGGCGACTACAGCGTCGTCATCGGCATCGGCGGCCTGGGCCACATCGGACTCCAGGCGTTGAACGCCATGAGCGCCACCGAGATTATCGCGGTGGACGTCAAAGACGAGGCCCTCAACCTGGCGTCCGACCTGGGTGCCCACCACACGATCAACCCGCAGAACGACGACGTGGCCGCCGAAATCGAGGGCATCACCGACGGTGGCGGCGCCCAGCAGGTGCTCGACTTCGTCGGCCGGGACGAGACGACGGCGTACGCGCCGGACATCACGGCCGCCGGCGGCGACCACCACATCATCGGGTACGGCGGGCACATCCACGAACCCGCACAGGCCCTCGTGAACGGCGAGTTCGCCTTCCGCGGGACGCTCGTCGGCAAGTACACTGAACTCCAGGAACTGGTCAGACTGGTCGAGCGCGGCGACGTCGAACTCCGGACCTCGCGGTACGACCTGGACGACGTGAACACGGTCGCAGAACGCCTCGAACACAACGAAATCGAGGGACGGGCCGTCATCACGCCGCCCTGATTCGGCACCGACCACCCACCACGATTTTTCGAACGCGGCGTCGGCGCGTGGAGTGGCCTCTCTCGCTCCCCGAACCTGCCAACGCCTTTGAGGGACGCATTCCAAAGGGAGACCATGGCAGGCGAATCTATCGAGGTACTCGAACGCGGCGACGCAGCACCGGACTTCGAACTCCGCGGTACCGACGGGGACACGTACTCGCTTGGGGACTTCGCGGACCACGAGGCGCTACTGGTCGTCTTCACGTGCAACCACTGCCCGTACGCGAAAGCGAAGATGCCCCTCCTCAACGACCTGGCGGCGACGTACACGGAGGTGGCGGTGGTCGGCGTCAATCCCAACGACGAGGAGGCGTACCCGGACGACTCCTTCGAGAAGATGCAGGAGTACGTCGACTCCGGCGAGGTCCAGTACGACGCGTACCTGCGGGACGACACCCAGGAGGTCGCTAAGGCGTACGGCGCGGTGTGCACGCCCGACCCGTACCTCTTCGAGAACGACGACGGCACGTTCAGGCTGTCGTACCACGGCCGCCTCGACGACGCGCTCAACCCGGACGACGAACCGACCCGGTACGACGTCCGGGAGGCCATCGACGCCGTCCTCACCGGCGAGTCCGTGGACGACGAGTTCAAGCCGTCCCGCGGATGCACGATCAAGTGGTACGACGGGAACGAACCGGACTACTGGGAGAACGTCTAGCGTCGCGGGTTCCGGCGCGACCGGTCTCGGCGCGCCGGCAGCACCGCGGTCCAGGCTCTCGAGTCGACAGCGTGGACGACCGCGCCGCCCGGAACGCTCTCGGAGCGGGACGCGAAACGAAACTCCGTCAGTCCCCGGAATCGACGGCGTCGCGGGCCGCTTCGAGGGCTTCGCGGGCGTTCTCGACGGCCGCCTCTTTCTTCGCCGGGTAGGCCTCCACCTTCGCGCGGAGGGTGATGCCGTCGCCGAGGTCGACGTCGCCCCGGAACGCCGCCTGCTTGTCGAGTCGCATGAACAGCGAGGTGTTGTCGTCGACCCGGTCGTCGAGTTCCGACAGGACCCGGTCGAAGTCGGGGAGCCGAGCCACCTGCCCGAGGACGTGCCGGACCTCGTCGGCGTTCTCCAGGCGGGTCGAGAGGACGACGATTCGGTCCCCGTGGTAGCCGTCGCTCGTCGCGCGCTCAATCTCGGTGTCTTCCGGCAGGAACGTCCTGAGCGCCTGTTCGACCCGCTTCTCGTCCTCGGTCGCGTAGCAGAACGTCCGCAGTTCGACGTAGTGTATCGGGGTGCGTGCCATGGCGGCCTCGGGGACTGGTGGCTGCGTGGGACGTTACTCGTCGTCCGCGTCGGCCGTCTCTTCGGCTTCGGCCGCGTCCTCGTCCTCGGCCGGTTCGAGTTGGTCTGCCGGAACGCCCGTCTCCTGGCCCTCCTCGAACGAGACGGTGTAGGTCGCGTCGCCGAACATCGTCTCCATCTTCTGGGTGATGGTGCCGACCTGGCCGTCGAATTCGCTGTGCTTGTCGTTCAGGATGACCGTGTCGTCCTTCTCGAAGCTCATATCCGGTGTATCCCGTCTGCTGGTAAAAATCAACTGATACGCGAGCGGTCGGGGAGTTCCGGTGCGGTCGGAGAGCGGCGGGTACCCAGGTTCGACCGCCGGCCCCGGCGACGGCCGACCGCTCGCTGTCGCTCCCCCGTTGGATTCAATTCTCGCTCTCCTGTCGGGGAAACGAAACAGTCGGCATACCGGAGAGTGGACGCCAGACGGCATGAGGAACACCCGCCGCACCGTCCACCGACCGTCCCGCGGGTAGGCCGCGGTCGACCCCGGTGCGTTCAAATACGGCCGCCCCATCCCATGGAACATGCGACTGTCTCGACGTTCGTACCTCGCGGCCGGCGGTGCGGCCGCGACGGGTCTCGCAGGCTGTCTCGGTGGCTCCTCCGGGTCGGTCCCCGACTGCCCGGAGGCGCCCGAGGGAACCGTCGAAGAGATGCCACGACCGGTCGTCGGCGACCCGGAGGCCTCCGTGACGGTTGCGGTCTTCGAGGACTTCGCGTGTCCCCACTGTGCGACCTACAGCCTCCAGGTGTTCCCCGAAATCAAGTCCGCCTACGTCGACAGCGGGAAGATTCGCTACGAGCACCACGACTTCCCGCTCCCGGTGAGCCAGAAGTGGTCGTGGGCCGCCGCCAGCGCCGCCCGTGCGGTCCAGAACGCGGCCGACGACGCGACGTTCTTCGAGTACGCCCACGACCTCTACGAGAACCAGGGCGACTACTCGATGTCGCTCGTCTCGGACCTGGCGGACGGCGTCGGCGTCACCGGGTGCGTGGCGGAAGTCGCCGCGCGGAAACTGACCTACGAACCCTACCTGAAGGCCGAACAGCGCAGGGCCAAGCAGCGTGGGGTGCCCGGAACGCCGGCCGTGTTCGTGAACGGGACGAAGGTCGACCCGTCCGCGTCGCAGATTCGGCAGGCCATCGAGTCCCGCCTGTGACGCCCCGGGGGCGGGTCGCCCGTCCGAGTCGGCGGGTCGCGCGTGCCGGATTCGCCCGACCGGGCGCGCACAGTTGGCGCAAGACAGCCCACGACATTTCACCGCCTGGGTGCAATTCGAACCAATGACCTACCGGTACGCGAATCGACGGCCGCAAAATCCGTCCGCGAGGTGCCCCGCGTGAACCGGCGGGGACTCCTCGCCGCCGTCGCCGGCCTCGGCCTGACCGGCGGGGCCGCGTACGTCTCGCTCGACGGTCTGAACCGCCCCGGCGGGGCGTCGAACGGCGGACCCACGTCGCCGGCGCAGACGCAGACCGGGGCCGAGAGCGGCGGGGCCGCCGCGCTGCCGATGACAGTCGAGACGCTCGACGCCCCCGGGTCGACCGCCGGCACGCAGACGATTCCGGTCCCGGAGACGCCCACCGTCGTCGACCTGTTCGCCACCTGGTGTGTCCCGTGCAAGTCCCAGATGGACGCGCTCGCCCCCGTGTACGAGACGTACGGCGGGGACGCCGCGTTCGTCTCGGTGACCAACGAGCAGTTCGGGGGCGGGTTCACCCGCGACGACGTCCGGAACTGGTGGGCCGAGAACGACGGCGCCTGGACCGTCGGGCACGACCCGGGGTCGAAGCTGTTTCGCGCCCTGCAGGCAAACGGCCTCCCGTACCTGGCGATACTGGACGCGACGGGACGCGTGGTCTGGACCCACAGGGGGACGGCCAGTCGGGGGGTCCTCGAACGGGAGGTGCAGGCGGTCCTCGATGACTGACTACTGTGCCGGTGCGAGGGGTGACCGCCGGTGGTGAGCGAGGCGTTCGGCGGGACTGTGGCGTTCGCCGTCAGCGCGGGCGTCGCCACGTTCTTCGCCCCCTGCGCCTACCCCCTGCTTCCGGGGTACGTGGGCTACTACCTCAGTCGGTCCGAGGCCGACCTGTCCGGGGCCGTCGTCCGCGGCCTGGCGGCGACGCTCGGCGCACTTCTCACCCTCGCCGCAGTGGGGGGTGTGCTCCTCACGGCCGGCCAGCGACTGGTCTCCGGGCTGAGCCTGCTGGAACCGGTCATCGGCGGGGCGCTGGTCGTGTTCGGCGTCCTCGTGCTGACCGACCGCGCCCCGAACGTCCACGTGATGCTCCCCGAGCGACGGGCGTCCGTCGGCGGATTCGCCCTGTTCGGGGCCGTCTACGCCGTCGCGGCCGCGGGCTGTGTCGTCCCCATCTTCCTCGGCGTGGTGACCCAGTCCCTCGCGCTTCCGACCGGCGAGGCACTCGCCGCTCTCGGGGGGTACGCCGCCGCCGTGGCGCTTCCCCTCGCGGGCGTGACGTTGCTCGCCGCGGCCGGGAGCGACGCCATGCGCGGGCTGAACCAGCACGTCGGGACGATTCAGCGCGTCGCGGCCGTCATCATGGTCGTCGCGGGACTGTGGCAGGTGGGCCTGTCGCTGGCGTACCTGGGCGTCGTCTGACCCTCCGCCCTGCGTCGGGACCGGTCTCAGTTCAGGCCGGGGACGTCGCCCGTCGGCGTCGGGAGGGTCCGCTTCGCCCGGGGCGGAACCAGCCAGTTGCCCCGGCGACGGACGAAGATGTACTCGAGGATGCCGTTGTTCACCCGCTGGCGGATGGTGGGGATGTCGGTGAGGTCGGCCCCGTTCATCGCCTCCCGGACGGCCTCGAACTGGGATATCTCCCGCTGTAGCGACGGGAAGTGGAGGCTGGCGACGCCGTCGTCGGTCGACTCGAAGTGACGGCGCAGCAGGAGGACGTTCCCCTCCGCGTCGCGGTTGGCCCGGGCGGCTTTCTGCGCGTGGCCGACGCGGCCGAACTCGCGCGCTTGCTCCCGAATCGTCTCGATAATCTCGGGAGTCAGCCCGTTGTCCGACCCCAGGTTGTCGCCGACGCCCTCGACGAGATTCTGCCTCGCGTGTTCCGGCGAGAACATCTCCATCACTCGCTCCTCGAAGTCCTGCTCCTCGTACCAGTCGTCGAGTCGCTGGCGGATGTTGGCGACGTGCTTGGTCGTCCCGCCGGCGAACGGGCCCTCGTCGAAGGTGACGTAGTCCTCGGTCGCCTGGCTGCCGGCGAACCCGGCCTCGAAGCCCATAAACAGCGGCGACGCCTCGGGGACGGGCCCGGAAGACGGGACGCCATCGACCTCGTCCTGTCGTTCGGCGGGCATCCCCGCACCGACGAACCCGGTTCGACGGGAGTCGACGTCGAGGACGTCGGTCAGGGGCGTCTCCACCTCGACGCCGTTGGCCTTCGACCGGCCCCGCAACGCTTCCTCGGCCTGCAGGACGGCGTCGGCGCGGTGGGACCCCAGGTGGAGGAGCGCGTCCTGCCGGTCCAGCGACGGCGACTCGAACGAGGAGAGCGCCCGCGGTTCCGGGAGGTCGATAGCCTCGGGGAGCGACTCGTCGAACCGGGAGAAGTACCGCGGGGAGTAGCCGACGGAGAACAGCAGCCCCTCGTGACTCCACTCGTAGGCGGCTTCGAGGGTCGAGAGCGCGGATTCGACTCCCCGTCGCTGTGCGGCCGTCGGCGGACCGTCGCCGGGAAGCGTGAGATAGAGGAGCACCTGGTGGCGCGGGAGTTTCGCGTTGCCGTACTGGTCGTGGGGAACGAAATCGTTCCAGGCGTGCTGTCGGTCCGGGAGCGCCGACCGGTCTCTGGTCCCCCGCGGGACCGGTTCGGACCGCCGCCCGAGACACGCCGAGAGCGCCGTCGCTCCACCGACTGCCACGGCCGTCTTCACGAACTCCCGGCGGGACGAGAACGGACCACGACCGAACATGGGCGGGTTTAGAAATACCCGCGAATAGGTATTCTGGTGTGTCCGTCGAACTGAGAGCGACGGTGATTCGGCGCACGCCGAATGTGCGTTCGTTTCTCACACCAACGTTCACTTGACTGGGGTACCAACGTCCACGTTGATGAACTGCCGTACCGCACATCGTTTCCGCGCCAGCGGCCCGTGGAGGGTGCGGGGGAGATGACCCCCCTCGCTCCTGCGCACGTGGCCCCCGGCGGTCAACCGATACTCTCGGGCGTCGTGTTGCTGGCGCTGCTCGGGTCCGGCCTGCTCCTGGCCCTGGGGCTCGTCGCGTACGCTCGGCGACGCACGCCCTCGTATCTCCTCGTGGCTCTCGCACTGTCGACGCTGCTCGCACGGAGCGCCCTCGGGGTCATGACCGTCGGCGGGATGGTGACCTACGAGGTCCACCACCTGTTCGAACACGCACTCGACGTGGTGATGGCCTTGCTCGTCCTCGCGGCCGTCTACTACGCGCGTCGCGTCGAGAGCGCGTACGCCTCGGGTGATAACCCATGAGCGAGACGCGAAACCGCATCGAGGAGCACGTCCAGACGAATCCCGGCGTTCACTTCAACGAAATCGTCCGTCGGCTGGACCTCGCGCCCGGTCAGGTGCAGTATCACGTCCGGCAGTTGCTCGGGGCGGAGTCGCTGACCGAGGAGAAACTCTACGGGCGGACCCACTACTACCCACCCGAGTTCGACCCCTGGGAGCGGTCGCTGCTGGCGCTGGTCCGACGGGAGACCACGCGAGACGTCCTGGGGTACCTCCTGGCGAACGACGACGCGGCGCCCGGCACTGTCGCCGACGCCGTCGGCGTCGCCCGGAGCACCTTGGAGTGGCACCTCGACCACCTCGTCGAGCAGAACGTCGTCGAGAAGTCCTACGACCAGGGCGGGCGGGTGACGCTGTCGCTATCGCACCCCCGAAAGACGGCTCGCCTCCTCGAGCAAGTCTCGCCGTCGCTCCCCGAACGGTTCGTCGACCGCTTCATGCGCCTGGTGGACGACCTGCTCTCCGAGCAGTCCTCGTAGTCCCGGCGGGTGCGATTCGGTCCCGGAGCGTTCGAACGGCGTACCAGAACCCGTAATTACGGGGGTTTACTAGGGTGCCCATGGAGCGACGTCGTTTTCTCTCCGTGGCCGGTCTCGGCGCGGCAGGAACCGTGAGCGGGTGTCTCGGGGTGTTCCAGACGACCTACGGCCGAGCGCCCCCCGTGCTGGAGAACCGGCCGGACGCCGTCTACGTTCCGACCCACCGCGAGGGGATGGCCATGGTCGGACGCGGGTCCGCCGGCGACCTTGCCGTCGGCTTGACCTACAGCTATCCACACCGGTTCTGGGTCGTCGAGAAAGCGGACGGCTCGTTCGTCACGGAACAGGTCGACATCCGGAAAGAGGACGCCGTCCACCTCATGGCGACGGTGTGGGACCCCGAGACGGGGACGGTGGTCCCCGACGCGGGCCTGTCGCTGGAAATCACGCGCGACGGGAGCCTGGTCAGCCAGGAGGTCATCTACCCGATGCTCTCCCAGCGAATGGGGTTCCACTACGGCGCGAACTTCCCCCTCGACGGCGACGGAACCTACCAGGTCACGGTGAGCGTCGGAGGCGTGAACGTTCCCCGCTACGGCGCGTTCGAGGGGCGGTTCGGCAGCGCCGGAACGGCGACGATTCCGTTCGAGTACTCCGAGCAGCGCCGGAACGAAATTCCCTACACCGTCCTGGAAGACCGGCAGGGGAAACGGTCGGCCCTGGAGGCGATGGAGATGAAACACGTCCCGGTCGGGACAGCCTCCAAGTCGCTCCCGGGCGAGGCAGTAGGGACGGGGACGACTGGCGACGCCGTGCTCGTCGGGAGAGTCCTCCGGGCATCGCGCCTCGGACCGGACCCGTACCTCGCGGTCGTCGCCCACACGCCGTACAACCGGCTTCTCATCCCGGGTATGGCGCTCGCGGCGACGGTGACCCGGGACGGGAGCGAGGTGTACAGCGGCCCCCTGCGGGGTGCGCTCGACCCCGCACTCGGATTTCACTACGGTGCGCCGGTCGCCGACCTTCGTCCGACCGACAGCGTCCGCGTGTCGGTCGACGTACCGCCGCAGGTGGCCCGCCACGAAGGGTACGAGACGGCGTTCCTCGACATGCCGCCGGTCTCTCTCACGTCGTAGACGGACGCCGGGGACGAGTCGGTTCCTCCAGCTTAGTCGTGACCGGAGACGCGAGTCGGTTCCGCCCGCCTAGTCGTGACCGGAGACGCGAACCGGTTCGTAGGGCTCTTCGAGGTACGCGAGTTCCGAACTGGAGAGGTCGATGTCGAGGGCCTCGACGGCGTCTTCGAGGTGCTCGACGCTGGTGGTGCCGACGATCGGCGCGTCGACCCAGTCTTTGTGCAGCAGCCAGGAGAGCGCTATCTGGGCCATCTTCACGCCCTTCTCGGCGGCCAGTTCGGCGACGCGGTCGTTGATTTCCGGCCCGCCGCCCTCCCGGTAGGGGTGCTCGTAGAGGTGTTCCTCGGTCTGGCCCCGCGTCGTCGCGTCGACGTCCTCGTGCGGGCGCGTGAGGTACCCCCGCGCCAGGGGGGACCACGGCATCACGCCGACGTTCTCCTCCCGGCAGAACGGGAGCATCTCTCGTTCCTCCTCGCGGTAGACGAGGTTGTAGTGGTTCTGCATGGTGGCGAACCGTTCGAGGTCCAGGTTCTCGCTCGCGCGCAGGGCGTTCGCGAACTGGTAGGTCCACATCGAACTGGCGCCGACGTATCGCGTCTTGCCCCGGCGGACGGCGTCGTCGAGGGCGCGCATCGTCGTCTGAATAGGGGTGGTCTCGTCCCAGCGGTGAATCTGGTAGAGGTCCACCGTCTCCATGCCCAGGCGGTCGAGGCTGTCGTCGAGTTCCTGCTCGATGGCCTTCCGCGAGAGGCCCCCCGAGTTCGGGTCGTCGTCGCGCATCTGGAAGTACCCCTTCGTCGCCACGACCATCTCGTCGCGACGTCCCTCGAGCGCGTTCCCGAGGATGCGCTCCGACTCGCCCTTCGAGTACATGTTGGCCGTGTCGAAGAAGTTGATACCGAGGTCGACGGCGCGGTCGATGAGTTCGCGGCTCTCCTCCTCCTCGAGCACCCACTCGCGCCAGTCTTTCGAGCCGAAGCTCATACAGCCCAGGCAGATGCGGGAGACGTCCAGTCCGGTGTCGCCGAGCGTCGTGTACTCCATGCGGTGGCCCACGCCTGCCGGCGTGAAAAAGCTCCGGCGGCGTGTCCCGCGCACGCACCTCCCGCGGCACGGGGTGGCATAATTGTAATCTATCTGATTTATCTCCGGAGCGAGCGTAGGTACGGCCGACGAGACTGCGTCTCGGCGTGAGAACGATGCGAAAGACGACAACCCTATCGAGACGACTCGGAGCCCTCCTCCTGGTCGCGGCGCTCGTGCTGGCGGCGGTTCCCCTCGCCGCGAGCGCCCAGAGTACAGACGGCGAATCCCTCGGCGGCACGGTCATCGTCGCCGAGGGCGAGACAGTCGACGGACTGGAAGCGGTGGCGGGCACGGTGGTCGTCCGCGGCACAGTCGACGGAAACCTGGCTGCCACGGCCGGGACAGTCCTCATTACCGGTACCGTGACCGGAGACGCCGACGTCGTCGGCGGGTCCCTGACCCTCGAGGGCGACGTCGGCGGCGACCTGCGCGCGGCCACCGGCGCGACAGTCCTCCGCGAAGGGTCGCGGGTCGGCGGTACGCTCGAAGCGGCCGCCGGGTCCGTACTGGTCGACGGCGCCGTGGGCGGCGACGTCATCGTGGCCGGCGAGGAGGTCCGCATCGGCCCGACCGCCGCCATCGGCGGCAGCGTCGAGTACGAGGCCGGCACCTTCGTCGTCGACGACGGGGCGACCATCGGCGGAGCGGTGACCGAAGTCGACAACGTGAACATCGCCGTCGTGCCGTTCGCCGGCGTTCCCGGGGACTTCCAGGTTCCCAGCGGGCCCATCTTCCCGCCGGGCACGTTCGCCGTGTACGGCCTGCTGGTCAACGCGCTGCTGGGCGTGCTCCTGCTGGCCGTCGCCCCCACATTCGCCGGGCGCGTCACCGACCTCGGAACGACGCGCGCGGCGCGTAGCGGCGGCGTCGGGTTGCTCGCGTTCGTGGCCGTTCCGGTCGCGCTGGTGGCCCTCGCCATCACCATCATCGGCATCCCCCTCTCGCTGGTCGGCGCGGTGCTGTTCGCGCTGACGCTGTGGGCGGCACAGATATACGGCGCCCTCATCCTCGGTACCGCGGCCCTGTCGCTTGCCGAGCGAGAGAACCGGTGGGCCGCTCTCGGCGTGGGCCTACTGACGCTGCTGGCCCTGTCGTTCGTGCCGCTGGGACTCGGCGAGTTCGTCCGCTTCCTGCTCCTCGTCCTGGGGCTCGGAGCGCTGGTTCTCGCACTCCGCGGCGAATCGGGCCGGGGCGACGAGACTCCCGGCAGTTCGGAGGAGCAGCCCCGCGAACGACAGCCGATGGTCTGAGACCGGGACTCCGCCTCCCAGCGACCCGCCCGTCTCCGAAATCCGGACCGGCGTGCCGCGGGGGGACTACCGGTAGCCGACACCCAAATGATTATCCATGAGGTTTCTTTTTGGTAGTGTATGTCATTCGACTACGACGACGTCGTCGAATCGTTCGAGTGGGACATCCCCGCCGACTATTCACTCCCGTCGGTCATCGAATCCCACGCCGACCGGTTCGGCGACCGGACTGCGCTGACGTTTCTGGACGAGGAGGGGGGGCGGGAGACGCGAGCGTACGCGGACCTGGCGCGGGACGCGAACAGGTTCGCCGAGGCCCTGGCCGACCTGGGTGTCGGGCAGGGAGACCGGGTGATGCATCTCCTCCCGCGACACCCGGACGTGTTCGCCGTACAGCTGGGCGCGCTCAAGCGGGGGGCGATTCTCGTCCCCTGCTCGGCGATGCTCAAGCCAAAGGACATCCAGTTCCGGGCGACGGACTGCGAGGCGACGACAATCGTCGCCCACGCCGACCTGACGGAGATGGTCGACCCCGTCGTGGACGACACGCCCCTGGAGACGCTCGTCTGTGTCGACGGCGACCCGGACGGGTGGCACTCGTACGCCGGCCTCGTCGACGGTCAGTCCGAGACGCACGAGGGCCCAGATCTGTCCGCCGAGGACCCGATGTCCATCAACTACACCTCCGGGACGACCGGACAACCCAAGCCGGTACTGCACCGCCACCGGTGGATGCGGGCGTTCCAACTGGTGAACGCGCCCTACTGGTGGGGCGTCACCGCCGATGGGACGGACGCGCCCGGCATCGACGACGTGGACATGGAGTCAGAACTGCTGTGGGCGACGACCGGGACCGGGTGGGCCAAGTGGTTCTGGAGTCCGGTCGGCGTCGGCCTCACGACGGGGGCGTCGCAGCTAATCTACGACGGGGAGTTCGACCCGGACGACTTTCTCCAGATTATGGCCGACGAGGGCGTGACGCGACTCTGTGCCGTCCCGACACAGTACCGCATGTTCACCCAGACCGACCTCTCGTCGTACGACCTCCAGCTAGAGGCGGCGCTCTCGGCGGGAGAACCGCTGAACGTCGAACCCATCGAGGCCTTCGAGGACGCCTTCGGCGTGACGCCGCGAGACGGCTACGGACAGACCGAGACCGTTGCGCTGGTCACGAACTACCCGGGAATCGACGTCAAACCGGGGAGCATGGGTCGTCCGACGCCCGGTCTGGGTACCACGGTCATCGACACCCAGGAGGAGCGCGAACTGGAGGCGGGCGAAATCGGGGAGATAGCGGTCCCGGTGGACTGCCCGGGAATCTTCGATGGCTACTTCCAGAAGCCCCACCTCGACGACCGGACGTTCGGCGGCGAGTACTACCGGACGGGCGACCTGGCGTCCCGCGACGAGGACGGCTACCTTTTCTTCGAGGGACGGGCCGACGACATCATCATCTCCGCGGGCTACCGCATCGGCCCGTTCGAGGTCGAAGACGCCCTCGTGACCCACGAAGCCGTCGCCGAGGCCGCCGCCGTCGCGAGTCCGCACGAGGAACGGGGGAACGTCGTCAAGGCCTACATCACCCTCGCGCCCGGACACGAGGGCGACGAGCCCCTGAAAGACGAAATTCAGGCGTTCATGAAGGAGGAGACGGCCCCGTACAAGTATCCGCGGCGCATCGAGTTCGTCGAGGAACTCCCCAAGACGTCAAGCGGGAAGATTCGTCGCGTCGAACTCCGACAGGAGGAGCAGGCGAAGTTCGGCGAGTAGTCCGCGGCGAGGGACGTTCCCATCACGTCGTGGGCTCGCACTCCGGCGTGAATCGACGCTCTGCTTTCGGTGTGGCGAACAGGTGGCGCTCAGGATACGCGGAACAGCGCGCCACGCACCCGCCCAGTGTGTTCCGCGTCGGTCGTCACCGCACGGGCAGTCTGCTCCCGTCCCCGTATTTGAACCCTCGGCGTCAGCAGTCGCTCCCGACACAACCCGCTGGTCACGTCACGACCCACGTCGGTCTGGTACGCGGACGCCTGGAGCCGAATCGGGGACCGCGTCGAAGCGAATCGGACTCGGGCGGAGACGGCGAAACGCAATCTCGGGTGATGTAGTCGTCCGCCCGGCCCCGCCGCTCCCGGAGTTTGATAAGTGGAAAATTGGAGTGCGCGCTATCCGCACCCCGCCGCAGCGGCCGGCAGTACCGGTCTTACAGGCGCTGGAGGTTCTTCGCGCGCGGGCCCTTGTCGGCCTGTTCGATTTCGAATTCGACTTCCTGACCCTCTTCGAGGTCCGGCCCACCGATGTCCTCCATGTGGAAGAACACGTCTTCGTCGGCGTCTTCAGTTTCGATAAAGCCGTAACCGCCAGAGTCGTTAAAGAACGCAACCGTACCTTTCGCCATTACACCACGTTATTGGACCAGACCATTGATAAGGATTCCGGGGCTCCCCGGCGTCTCGATGGCCGCCCCCGGCTCCCTGCGGGGCGAAGACGGCGTCTCCGGTGGTGTTCGGCGAAGCGCGCCCACTCGGTCATTTCGGCTCGGAGGGAGGGAACCCGACGGCCGTCGATTCACTCGCGTGGCTGGCGGCCCAGCGTGTGGAACTCCTCGTTCGGGCGCATGTCCGCGAACATCGCCATGCGGTTGCTCAGGTTGAACAGGGCGGTGGTAGCCCCGATGTCCCAGATGGCGTCGTCGTCGAATCCGGCCTCTCGAAGGCGCATGAAGTCCGATTCGGTCACCTCCGCGGGACGCTCGGTGAGTTTGACGGCGACGTCGAGCATCACGAGTCGCTCGTCGCTCACGTCGGCCGTCCGGTAGTTCGCCACGAGCTGGTCGGCCAGTTGCGGGTCCCCGGCGTAGATGCGCGTCAGGGCGCCGTGGGCGACGTTGCAGTAGTAACAGTGGTTGACGCCCGAGACGGCGACGATAATCATCTCGATTTCCTCGCGGTCTAACGCCGAATTCTCCACCAGGTTGTCGTAGTACTCGAAGAACGGGCGGAAGTGGGAGGGACGGTAGGCGAACGCCGAGAAGACGTTCGGCGTGAAGCCGGCGCGCTCGGTTTCGCTCTCGATACGTTCCTGGACGTCCTCGGGCAGGTCCTCGAAATCGGGGACCGGGAACCGTCGCATCGCGTCGTCGTCGAGTGTCGGCATGCACAGTCGTTCGACCGGCCGCCGCATAAGACTGTGTGGGGGCGGTGGCCCGGGGAGGGACCGAGGCGGGGTGGTGGGTGCCGCGTCGGGCGCACCGTCGTGGTGGGCGGGGGGTAGGTACGTCCGCGAGGTAGTCACGCGGTCAGGTACGCCAGCGCGGACGCGGAGACCCCGACGAAGAGCAGCGCGTAGTTCGCCAATCGGTTGTCGGCCCGGGTGAGCGCCAGCGAGTAGTGGCGCCGCGAGAGCGGCCAGAACGGGCGCACCCCGGCGGGCGTCAGGACGTCGGCACAGAGGTGTGCGACGACCGTCAGCACGCCGAGGAACCCTGCGTACGCCGGAAGAGAATACGGAGCGGGACCGAGACCGGACAGCCCCTCGGCCACGACGGACGCGCCGCCGGCGAAGCAGGCGCCGACCAGCAACGCGAACGCGAGCGTGTGGGTCGGTCCGCGGTGGGCGATGCCGGGGATGCGGTGGTCGACGTCCGGGAGCGTGGCGAACGCGACGACGACGGCCGCCGAGACGAGCGCCAGGGCGGGGTTGCCCCACGCCACGAGGAAGTGTCCCACCGGTGCGAACGCGAGCAACGAGACGCCGTAGTGGCCCTTCTGGTACACGACCCTGGCTGGGTCGGCATCGCACAAAAGGCCACGCGACAGACCCGTGTCGACCGGCCACCCGCGAGACCTGTCGCCGAATGCGACGGTCTGCTCACGAACAGTTATGGTCTCGTGAATCATCGATACCACTGTGTTCGAGGTGCTGACACCCCTGCTCGAGGGCCTCTCGGCGCTCGAAGCGACCGTCGTGGTTCTGGCCGTCTCGGTAGCCGGCGCCCTCGTCGTGGAAGTGGTGCTCATCAGGGCGGGCCTGAAACTGGTGAGCCGAACCGAGACGCGGTTCGACAACATCGTCATCCAGGAACTCAGGCTCCCCCTGGTCGTGTCCATCGGTCTCGTGGGCGTGTTCGTCCTCACGGAGACGCCGGCCATACAGTCGAACACCCTCGTCGCCCAGCAGACGCTCGACAACTTCTTCGGCCGTCCGGCGCTCGCCGTCATCATCCTCTCGTGGGCCTGGGCGCTCAACCAGATGGTCAACCGCGTCGTCGAGGAACTGAAGAACACGGGGCGCCGGTACGACTTCGCCCCCGTCTTCTCGAACGTCTGGACCATCGTCGTCATCGTCGGCGCGGCCGCGGCCCTCCTGCGCCTCTACCAGGTCGACATCACGCCGCTGCTCGGTGCGGCGGGCATCGCCGGCATCGCCGTCGGGTTCGCCGCCAAGGACACCGTCTCGAACTTCTTCGGCGGAATCTCCCTGTACTTCGACGACACCTACAAAATCGGCGACTACGTCGTCCTCGACAGCGGCGAGTCGGGAACGGTCGTCAAGGTCGGCGTCCGCTCGACGACCCTGCTGACCAGGGACGAGGTGCTCGTCACCGTTCCGAACTCGGTGCTGAACGCGGCGAAAATCGTCAACGAGTCGGCCCCGCAGCGCAGAAAGCGCATCCGCGTCCCCGTGGGCGTCGCCTACGGGACGGACGTCGACCGGTTCGAGCAACTCGTCCTCGACGTCGCGGAGGAGGTGTCGCTGGTCCTCGAATCGCCGAAACCGCGGATGCGGTTCCGGTCGTTCGGCGACTCGGCGCTGCAGTACGAACTCCTCTGCTGGGTCGCCACGCCTACTCGCGCGGCCCGGACCAAACACGAGTTGAACCGCGGCATCTACAAGGCGCTCGCGGAGGCGAACATCGAGATTCCGTACCCGAAGCGCGACGTCGTCTACCGGAACGGCCCGGAGTCCGAACCCAGGGACGACCAGACGACAGACTCCCGCGGATTCGCGGACGGTCAGGCCGACGGCGGGTCGCCGAGAGCGTCGCCGACGTCCAACAGCCCCCAGAAACCCGACGAGGCGTCGAAGCCGACCGGGGACGTCCGACGACCCGGCCGCGAGTCGTCCTGACGGTTCGCGGGTCCTCGACGCGGGCGACGCGACCGGTGAACGAACGGTCGATTTAGGTCCGTCGAACCCCTGGACCACCCGTGTACCTCCTCATCGACTGGGCGTTCGACCTCTTCGGCCCCTTCATCATTCCGGCTGTCGTGTTTCTCCTGGGCCTGGTCGGATACCTCCTGTTGCTCGCCGTCGGCGGCCGGTGACCGGTCGTTCGGACGCCTCACCCGCCGACGGCCACGCGCCAGACCAGGTTCCTCACTCCCGGCGGTCGACGGCGGCGACGAGTTCCCGGGACGCCGCGGCCACGTCGTCCGCCTCGGTGACGGCGCTGATGACAGCGACGGCGTCCGCCCCTGCCCCGACCACGGCCCCGGCGTTCTCGGCGTCGATGCCCCCGATAGCGACCAGCGGGAGGTCGACCGCCGCGCGAATCTCCCGCAGGCCGTCGAGCCCGATGACTCGCTCGTCCGCAACGTCCTTCGACCCCGTGGCGAAGACGGTTCCGACGCCGAGGTAGTCGGCGCCCGCGTCGACGGCGGCCTGCGCCTCGGGAACGGTGGAGACGGAACAGCCCACGATGGTCGACTCGCCGAGCAACTCTCGTGCGACGGCCACCGGGAGGTCCTCCTGTCCGAGGTGGACGCCGTCCGCGTCGAGCGCCATCGCCAGGTCGACCCGGTCGTTGACGACGAAGTCGACTCCGGCCTCCGCGGTCACCTCGCGAACCTCGCGGCCGATATCGTACCGCCGTCGGGCGTGCTGGGCCTTCTCGCGCAACTGGACCACCGACGCGCCGCCCTCGATGGCCGCGGCGACGACGTCTCGGGTGGACCGCCCCGCCGAGAGTTCTTCGCCCGTGACGAGGTACAGCCCCCAGTCCTGGATAGCCATTGCTCTCACCGACACGTGAACCCGCAATCGACAAGGACCTTGTGTCGGTTGGACAGCGTCGGTAGCGGGCGGGTCCGCCGGAGGGCGGGACCGGTACCGCCGGTGACGACCGCAGGTCTGGTTCGACCGCTGTCGTCGAACGGGATTCGAATTCGAGAGAGATTCTAGATAGAGTTTGGAAAATTTACATTATCGCCGGCGGAGTCGTCTTACTCCCCGAGACCACGGGGACGAGCGACCATGAGTCCAGAAAACGAGTCACAATCGACAGTATCGAGGCGGCGGGTACTCCGCACCGGCGCGGGCGTCACGGGAGCGCTGTTCCTGGGCGTAGCCGCGTCGGGCAGCGCCGCGGCGAGCGGACGACCCGATTTCAGCCCCCGCATCTGGGGCGACGGGGAGCAGTGGGGAACGAAAGTCACCGGCGTCATCTCGAACCCGAACGAGAACTCGCTCGACAAGTTCTTCGTGATAACGAATCCCGTCGACGGACAGCTTCCGGAGGGAACGTTACCGGTTTCCGAGGCGGCCCCCGGCAATTCGGACTACAACGGGGGTCGATGGTGGACCCACGTGGCCGCGTGGACGGAGGAGGGAATCGCGTTTCACGGCAGTCCGCCGCCCCTTCTCACCCGCTACGGCCCGGCGAGCGACCCCGAGTCGATACTGTTCCACGCGAACCTCGGCCACATCGAAATCACCGAGGGGTCGCCGGGCGGGTCCGGCGCCCCGCCGGACTACTTCCGCTGTCCGATGCTGCCCGTGAAAGAGTCGTAGGCCGCGGTTCCGGAGACGGGCGAGCGAAAACGAGACGGGTCAGTCGGCCGGTTCGGGGTCCGCGTCGGCGACGAATCGGTCGTAGGCCGACGCGAAGTCCTCGTCCCGTTCGGCGACGCGCTCCCACTCGTCCAGTCCGCGTTCGGCGGCCGTTCCGGGAATCGTGTTGTCGAGCACGAACGCGAACAGGCCGCCGACAGCCATACCGGTCGACCCGATGACGTACAGCGTCGTGGCCACCACGTTCGACCCGAGAACCGGTCCGAGGACCGCCACGCCGGCCATCCCCTGCCGGAAGGCCTCGGCAGACCCGACGTTGCCGAGGTAGGCGGGGATGGCGAGGCCGACGAACAGCGCGATGCCGACGACGAAGATGTTGCGCTGGGAGTCGAGGTCCACGTACTTCAGGTTCGAGAGTCCGACGGCGACGATCTGACCGAACATGGCGATGTAGAGGCCGCCCACCACCGGCGCTGGGATGGTGGCGATGAGCTGTCCGAAGTAGCCGACGAACCCCATCGCCAGCATGACCACCGCGCCCACCTGAACCACGTACCGCGAGGCAACGCCGGTCAGGCCGATGGCGCCGATGTTCTCGGAGTAGGAGGTGGACCCGCCGGCGCCCATGAGGCCGGCAAAGACGTTCATCAGCCCTTCCATGCCGATGCCGTGGTTGATGCGCTTCTCGCTCGGCGCGCCGATGCCGGAGAGTCGAGCGACCGCGTGGTAGTCGCCCAGGCTCTCTATCATCGACGCGGCGACGCCGGCCAGCATCCCGATGATGTAGGACGCCCCGAAACCGGGCATCCCCCACTGCAGTGGATAGATGGGCAGAAACGCCGGGGCCGCCGCGATGGAGCCGAGGTCGACGTAGCCCGCGGTTCCCGGCTGGTAGACGCCGGCGACCGACAGGCCGGCGGCGATGGCGTACGCGCCGACGATGCCCAGCAACACCGGGAACAGCTGGAACGCCCGGATCCGGCGGTTGAGGTACTGCGAGAACAGGACGATGAACAGCAGCGTCAGACCGAGGAGCCACCAGTTCTGCTCGACCGCGGCGGTGGACGGGTTGATGTCGACGATTTGCGGCGTGTTGAAAAGCGACAGACCGATGAGGGCGATTGTCGGCGCGATGACGACGGGCGAGAGGTACTTCCGGAGTTTGCCGAGCAGGCCGAGGTAGCCGACGGCCACCTCGACCAGCGCCGCGACGATGATTGCCCCCTGTAACTGGAGGAGCGCGGCCTCCCAGGCGGCCCCGGAAGGGTTGCTCGCCTGGACCACGCCCACGACGGCGAGCGCCGGTGCGAGCATCGAGAAGGGCGCACCCTGCACGATGGGATAGCGGTTCCCGAAGGTGGTCTGGGCCAGCGTCGCGATACCGCTGACCACGAAGAACGTGCCCACGAACCGGGGGACGATGTCGCTCGGCATCCCGAGGGCCCCCGCGAGAATCAGCGGAACCGCGATGTTCGCCCCGACCATCGTCAGGTAGTGCTGGGCGCCGAGCAGTATCGACGTCCCCAGCGGCGGTTTGTCGTCGATGCCGTACTCGACGAAGCTGTCCTCCGACGCCTCGCTCATGGTTCGCTCCCGTCCATTGATGATTTGGATTCCGTTTCCCGTACTTATATCTCGCCTTCTGCGTCGAATCGTGTTTCCACCTAGAAAGGACGGCGTGACGGGTGGTGACTCGCGGAGAGGGCGGCGGTCCACGACGCCGACGGGCGTCGCCCTGCGGTTGTGAAAGGTATTAGTAACCGCCGGCGGCAGGTTCGACAGATGACGGGGGACCGGTGGCTGTTCGGGTGGTCGCTCGGGTACGCGGCGGTCGGGACGGCGTCGTTACTGGTACCGCTGTACGCCATCGAACTCGGCGCCGGGCCGTTTCTGGTGGGGCTGCTGGCGGCGACGGCTGCGTTCGCCGGCGTCCCGGGGGCGATTCTGTGGGGTCGGCTGGCGAGTTCCAGCGGCCGGCGTCGACCGTTCGTTCTCACGGCGCTGGGGTCGACGGCGGCGGTCCTGCTCGTCGTCCCAGCGCTCGATTCGCCGTGGTCGGTCGTGGCGGTCAACGCCCTCCTCTGGTTCGTCGTCGCCGCCGCGGCGCCCGTGCTCAACCTCATCGTAGTCGAAGGCGTCGAGAGCGCGGACTGGGACCGCCGGTTCGCCCGCCTGAACACCTTCCAGGGGTACGGGTGGCTCGGCGGACTCCTGGGCGGCGCCGTCTGGAACGCGGCCGCGACGCGGTACGTCGCGCCGGTGACGGCGCTGCGCTGGTTCTTCCTCGTCGCCAGCGCCGCGGCCCTCCTGGGCCTTGTGGTTGTCCGAGTCTGGTACCCCGCGAGGCCCACGATATCCGACCGCCACTTCGAGCGCGTGTTCCGGCGCCTCACCCGCGGTGGCTGGGGAGCAGGGCGATACGTCCGACCCGTCCCCTTCGGACCGGGGCGGCTCTACTGGGCCCTGCGGACGGTCCGCCCCAAGACGATACGGCGACGCTTCAGCGGCTCTCTGTCCCGGTACCTGATCGCCGCCTTCCTGTTTTTCCTGGGATTCTCGGCGTTCTTCGGACCGCTTCCGGCCTACCTGACGGCGGTGGGATACGGCACGGAGACCATCTTCGCGCTGTTCGTCGTCTCCAGCGCAGCCTCTGCGGTCTCGTACGGACGGGTAGACGGCCTGCTCGCCACACACGCCGTCCACGACCTGCAGACCCGCGCGCTCACGCTACGGGCGTTCGCGTTCCCGCTGGTCGTCGTCGTCGGCGGACTCCTCCCGGCGAACCTCGGCCTGCCGGTCGTCGGCCTGCTGTTCGCCATCATCGGGGCGTGCTGGGCCGTCGTCGCCATCACCGCGACGAGCCTCGTTACCCGACTCGCCCCGCCCTCCGCTCGCGGCGAGGCGCTGGGAACGTACACCGCCCTCGGCGGCCTGGGCGGCGGTGTCGGAAGCGCGCTCGGCGGGACGGTGGCCTCGGCGGCGGGATATCTGGCGGCGTTCGCCGTCGCCGGGGTGATGGTCCTCGGAAGCGTGGGCCTCATCCTGTCGGGCATAGACGGGTGAGCGACGCCGCCAAACGCTCCGGCGGACGGCGAGGAGAACGAGCAGTACGGCGACGGCGTCCTCGGCTGCACTCGACACGCGGGACGAACGGCCGCGGCGAACGTGGAGACGACAAAAGAGCCTCACTCGTCGACCAGACTGTCCCCTCCGGCTCTCGCGGTGTCGGTCTGGTCCGTCTCGCGTCGGTCCGTTCGTTCTCGCGTCGGTCCGGTTCCGGCGGACGGACGGTCCGCCGCGGCAGTCTGTCGTTCCCGGCTGATTCGCGTTCGGGCGACGCGGGCTCAGCCTGGGTATCGCATCGGGCAACGTTCGAGACACTCGCTGACCCGACCCCCCACCGGCCGACGGCCTGCACCCGCCGGCTCCCTCCACACCCGGAACGGCTCTCGTCCCCTCCGTGTCGTGTGGGCGCGCCCGCTCAGGGGGTCTCCTGCCGGTCAGGCCATCGCTTCGACTGGCGATATCCAGACGATGAGGCCGTCGTCGCTCTTGATGACTCCCTCGATGGACCGGTCGTGCTCCAGCGGCGGCGCCTCGACGTCGTTCAGCGAGACGCGAATCACCTGGTACACTTCGTCGACGACCCAGCCAACGGCGGCGTCGTCGTCGAAGGTGCCCGGGTCGAAGATGATGATGCGCTTGCTCTCGGAGCCGGCGCCGACGTTCAACAGCGCCTTCGGGTTCACGATAGAGGTGGTCCGCCCGCGCAGGTCCATCACGCCGTCGACGTAGTGCGGCGCGTTGGGAACCGGCGTGAGCGACCCCTTGTCGACGATTTCCGAGACGTAGTCGATGTCGACGCAGTACGTCTCGGAGCCGAGTTCGAACTCCAGTACCTGTACCTCCGTGGTGCCGACGTCGTCCCCGGCGTCCGTTCGGAGGTCCGACGTGACCTGTGTGTCGTCCTGGGATTGCATTGGGTGTCTCCGTCTGCGCCCGACGCCCGCCGGGCACTGCTGCTACCGGAGCATGGTTGGAATCGACTCATAAATCTACGTACCCGATTATCATCCCTGATTCCCCGACCGCTCGTGGCGCGAACCCGGTCCGGTCGAAACGACCGGCACAGCCATTATCAGACCTGATTACTGCCGGGGAGTGTTTATATACGAATTCGCCGAACGACGCTCATAGATGAAACGAGACCGACGGAGTGGACTCGACGCTACGTCCGGTGGTGGCCGTCCGGACGGCCGTGGGTGCCCGTGAGCGCCGCGTCCGGCGGCGACGTCCGGGCAGTCGTCGTCGACGACTCGCGGTTCATGCGCACCCTGATTCGGCAGTTGCTCGAAGACGACGGCGTCACCGTCGTCGGCGAGGCCAGGGACGGAGAGGCGGCAGTCGATTGCGTCGCGGAGCACCGCCCGGACGTCGTGACGATGGACATCGAGATGCCGCGGGCGAACGGCATCGAGGCCGTCGAGGGAATCATGGCCGAGACGCCGACGCCCGTGTTGATGCTCTCTGCGCACGCCGAGGCCAACGCCGAGGTCACTTTCGAGGCCCTGGACCGCGGGGCGGTCGACTTCGTGACGAAACCGGGCGGCGAGGTTACCTCCGAGATGTCGCAGGTGCAGCGCGAACTGGTCGAGAAGGTTCACGCCGCCGCGGCGGTCGACCTCTCGGCCACGGGACGACTCGACCGCCGGTCGTCCGCGTCGGGCCCTGGCGCGGGGGACAGGGGCCGTGTCGCGGCCGGGACGACCCGACAGTACCCGCAGTACGCGACGCTCGTCGTGGGTGCCTCCACCGGGGGCCCGAACGTCGTCGAGGACCTGCTGTCGTCGCTCCCGCGCGAGGCGAACCTGCGAATCCTCGTCGTTCAGCACATGCCCGCGGGGTTCACCTCGCGGTTCGCCGAGCGCCTGGATAGGCAGTCGGCCTACACGGTCAGGGAAGGCGCCGACGGCGACCGAATCGGGCCCGGGGAAGCCCGGGTCGCCCCCGGCGGGTTCCACCTGCTGGTCGACGGCGACAGGCGCGGGCGACTTCGCCTCGCACACTCCGACGCGCCGCGGGTCCACGGCGTGCGACCGGCAATCGACCTGACGATGGCGTCGGTCGCCGAGACCGTCGAGGGACCGGTCGCCGGGGTGCTGCTCACCGGCATGGGCCAGGACGGCGTCGAGGGCATGGGTCGCATCAAGCGGTGCGGCGGTTACACGGTCGCACAGGACGAGGCGACGTCGGCCATCTTCGGGATGCCGAAACGGGCCATCGAGAGCGGACACGCGGACACCGTACTCCCCGCCGACGAGGTGGCGGAGGGAGTGCTCCGGGTAATCGCGGAGTGAGTACCTATGGACGAAGAACTCTACCAGGCGTTCGTCACCGAGAGCGAGGAGAGCATCACCAAACTGAACAACTCGCTTCTCACCCTCGAGTCGAACCCCGAGGACAGAGAGGCGATGGACGACATCTTCCGGCGAGCGCACACGCTCAAGGGGAACTTCGGGGCGATGGGGTTCGACGACGCCGCCACCGTCGCTCACGCAATCGAGGATCTCCTCGACGAGGTCCGTCAGGACCGCCTCGCGGTCACGCCCGAGCGCATGGACCGGGTCTTCGACGGGGTGGACTGCATCCTCGACATCCTCCACGACATCGAATCGCACGGCGAGTCGTCCGTCGATTCCAGCGACACCATCGCCGCCATCAGGGCCGCGACCGACTCCGAGCAGGAAGCCCCCCCGGACGGCGCGAGCGACGACGATTCCGACGGCGGTGACGTCGAGGACGAATCTGGTGGCGTCGAGGACGAATCGAGCGACGCCGAGCGACCGGAACCTGACGACGGCGAGTCGGAGGCGTCGATAGGCGAGCAGGTCGACGAGATTCTCGCCTCGGAGATGGGGGCGCCGAGCGATGGGGAGGCCTCCGGCGGTGCGCAATCGGCGCCAGAGCGCGACGCGTCGCCCGAAGCGAAAGCGCGCGAACGCATCGACCCGTCGGCGCTGGCTGCCGTCGACGAACTCTATCACGTCCAGGTCACGCTGGAGGGCGGGGACATGAAGAGCGTGGACGGCGGGCTGTTCGTCGGGGGCATCCCCGACTCGGTGGCCGTTCTCGCGGCCGACCCGCCGCTGGACGCCATCGACGCCGGCGAGTTCGACGAGAGCTTCGAGCTGTTCGTCTCGGGGCTGGGCGCCGAAGCGACCGCCGAGACGTTCGCCGACCTCTGGGCCGTCGAGGAGACTGCGGTGACGGACGTCTCGGCCGTCGCCGGCGAGCGGGTCGACGCCGGGGAGTCGGGTTCCGAACCTGCCGAGTTCGGCCAGGAGAACGGGTTCGAGCCCGCGACCCCGACCGACGACGCGGCCGGAGGCGACGGTGACAGCGTCACCGACGCGGGCGACGCCGAAGCCGACGCCGGTGGCGCGGCGGGAGAGGACGGCGACGCCTCGGGAGGCGGGCGCGACGACGGAGGCAGTGGGCGCGGCCGGGACGAGAGCGAGGACGACGCCCGGTCCATCTCGGCCGTCAAGTCCGTCCGGGTAGACGTCGAGCAACTCGACGAGCTACACGAACTGGTCGAGCAACTGGTCACCAGTCGCATCAAACTCAGGCAGGCCGTCGACGACGCCGACGCCGGGTCCTCGGACGCGCTGGACGAACTGGACAAGATATCCTCCAGCCTCCAGGGAACCGTGATGGACATGCGGCTGATTCCCCTCAAGAAGGTCTTCGACAAGTTCCCCCGCCTCGTCCGCGATCTCGCCAGGAGCGAGGGCAAGCGCGTGAACTTCGAGGTGACCGGACAGGACATCGAACTCGACCGGACCATCCTCGACGAGGTGAGCGACCCCCTGATGCACGTCCTCCGCAACGCCGTGGACCACGGCGTCGAACCGCCCGCGGAACGGGCCGAAGCCGGGAAACCGGAGACCGGGACCGTCGAACTCCGCGCGGAGCGGGAACACGACACCGTCGTCATCACCGTCAGCGACGACGGCGGGGGGCTCGCCGTCGAGGACATCGCGGAGAAGGCCGTCCAGCAGGGGCTGGCCTCGCGGGCCGAACTCGACTCGCTCCCAGACGAGGAGGTGTTCGACTACGTCTTCCACCCCGGATTCTCCACGAACGAGGAAATCACGGACGTGAGCGGTCGCGGCGTCGGGATGGACGTCGTGAAGACGACGGTCGAATCGCTCGACGGGTCGGTCAGCGTCTCCTCGACGCCGGGCGAGGGGACGGACATCCGCATCCGCCTGCCGGTTTCCGTCGCCATCATCAAGGTGCTGTTCGTCCAGGTCGCCGACCGACAGTTCGGCGTGCCGATAAAGTACATCGACGAAATCGGCCGTCTCGGCGAGGTCGAACACATCAACGGCACGGCCGTCGTCGTCCACGAGGAGCAGATTTTCCCCCTCATCGGCCTGCGCGACGCCCTGGGCGTCACAGACGCGCCGGTCGAAGAGCCCATGGTGGTCCGCATTCGCCCGTCCGACCGGCAGGTCGCGCTCCGGTGTGACAGCGTGACCCGTCAGGAGGAAGTCGTCGTGACGCCCCTCCAGGGGCCGCTCTCCGGGTCGCAGGGGCTCAGCGGGACGGCCGTCATCGGCGACGGCAACGTCATCCCAATCCTCGACGTCGCCTCGCTCTCGCTCCCCGAGGGCGGGGACAGGTTGCTGCGTGGCGGACCGGCCGCGGGCGGGAGCGAGGGGGTGGCCGATTGATGGGCCGAGCCGAGACGGACTCGGCGTCGTTCGACCGGTTGCTCACCTACATCGAGGACGCCATGGGGTTCGCGACGAGTTCCTACAACGACGCCTACCTCGACCGGCGCATCTCGGCCCGGATGCGCCGGAGCGACACCGACTCCTACCGGGGGTACCGGCGACTCCTCGACGAGGACGACGCCGAGCAGGCCGCCCTGCTGGACGCGCTCTCGGTCAACGTCACCAGCTTCTTCCGGAACCCGGAGGTCTGGGAGGCGCTGCGGGACGTGCTGGCGGACCTGTCGCAACACCGGCGCACGCGGGTCTGGTCGGCGGCGAGTTCCGACGGGCGCGAGGCCTACTCGCTTGCGATGCTGGCGCTGGACGACCCCCGGGTGAACGCCCGCCGGGTGGAGATACTGGGAACCGACATCAAGCCGTCAATCCTGTCGGCCGCACGGGAGGGCGTCTACCACGCCTCGGAGACGAACGACCTGGCGTCGCAACTCGACCCCCTCGACGACTTCGACCGGTACGTCGAGCGAACGGACTCGAGTTACCGAGTGACCGACCAGGTGCGGCGACTGGTCGAGTTCCGCCGCCACGACCTGATAAACGAGGACCCGCCGGGGATGTTCGACCTGGTCCTGTGCCGGAACCTGTTCATCTACATCGACTCGGCCTCGAAGGACGCCGTCTTCAGGACCCTGGGCTCCGCGCTCGACCCGGGCGGCTACCTTACCATCGGCATGACCGAGACGGTGCCTCCGGCGTGTCGAAGCTGGTTCGAACCGGTCGAGAAGCGCCTCAGGGTCTACCGGCGGACCGACGTGGACTAGCGCCATGCACGGGGGCACCGCGCCATGATGACCGACGAACAGACGGTGGCCGACACGCGAGGCCGGTTCCTCCAGGTCATCCGCAACGGGCGAGAGGTCAACGACGCCGACTGGCTGAACGGGCGAATCCTGCTCTCGAACCGCCGCCTCGTCCTCGCGAGCACGGCCGGGAAGCGAACGATATCCCTCGACGACATCGAGGGGCTCGGCGGTCGGTTCGACGCCAACCAGCGCATCGCCACCGTGGCCGACTACCTCTCCATCCACCTGGCCGAGGGCGTGGTCCTGGTCGCCCCCGCGGAGTTCGAGGAGTTCGAGACTGACCTCTACAGCGCGCTGCTGAACTTCGAGTCGTACCTCGCCCGACATCCGGCGGTGGCCGGCGGCGTGGTTCAGAACACCGAGTGGGAGCGCGCCCGCCTGAAAGTGGAACCCGAAGCCGTGAGCGTCGCCACCGTCGGCGGGACGTTCGTCGAGATTCGCCTCGACGACATCGGGGACATCACCACGGGAACACGGACGGTGATGGACGAGGACCGGCGGGTGATAGAGGTCGAACACTCCGACGACGGGACGAGCCTCCAGACGTACCTCTCGGGGGCGCCCCGGCAGAGCGGCATCCTCGCGACGCTCCTCCGGAAGGGCGAGGAGCAGTCCGAGACGTCGCTGGACCTCTCGGCGACCGACAAGCAGGTCCTCACGGCGCTGTACTCGGGCGTGGAACCGTTCGACATCCCGTCGTTTCTCGGCCTGGACGTCGACGAGGTGGAGGAACTGTTCCAGCGACTCATCGAGCACCGGGTGGTCGACGAGGTCCGCATCCGGCGCGAGGTGGAGTTGAACGCGAGGGGTCGAAGCATCGCGAGCGACGCCATACAGGAGCAGTAATCGACGGCCTATTCCGGACCGAGGAACGCGACGAGTTCCGAGTAACGAAAATGAATCCCGGCGACGCGACGACCACCGGGGAAAACGACGACTTCCGGAGGAAACGACGACCACCGGACGAAACGACGACTTCCGGAGGAAACGACGACCACCGGACGAAACGACGACTTCCGGAGAAAACGACGACGACCGCCGCACGACGTCCCGACTGGCGGGAGGCGAATCGACTCAGACGTCCTCGGAATCCACGATGGTCTCGGGTTCGGGCGTCTCCTTTTTCAGCACCAGCGTCTCGTCGCCGTCGCGCTGGGTGATGGTGACGAGTTCCCAGCCGTCCTGTCCGAGCCGGTCGAACTGGGCGTCGAGTTCACACTCGGCCGAGACGAGTCGATACTCGAATTCCCTCCCGCCCCACTGACCAGGGTCGCTCATGCAGTCGCGTGTTTCCCCGCTCGGGATGATAGTTGCTGACCTTGCGTTTGCTTGTCCCTGTCCGGTGGGTGGAATACCAGCGCCGTCGGCCCGCCACGGAGACCCGGGTCGCTACATGTTGACGCCTTCAATCTCGTCGTTCACGAGGAACCGGCCTTTCGACGTCAGCGACGGCGCCGCTGGGTCGCCCTCGACGAGGCCGTCCTCCGCGAGGTTCTCGAACCGGACCTGCAGCTCCGACTCCCCGATGTCGAGCAGCGACGCGAGGTCCAGTTCTCCGCCGGTCGAGTACAGACCGACGAGCACCTCCAGTTCCGCCTCGGAGATGTCCACGTCCTCTGCCTCGCTCTTGATGTAGAAGTACATCTGACGGAGGTATCGCCCCAGGATGTTCATCTTCCGGCGCGACCCCAGCGACATCTCGGTAGTGACGGTCTGTCCGTTCTCGACGTGCTGGACGGACAGCACCAGCCGGCTCTCGTCGTCGACCGTCCGGTCGAGCACCTCGAAGAAGATGACCGTGGCCAGGTCTATCTCGAAAGGTTCGCCTTCGGTCGCCAGCGCGTCGCTGTCCGGGAAGAGGACGGCGTCGGACTCCAGGTGAATCCTGGCGCGTCGTCGCGGCGTGTCCATCACCCGGCCGCCCACCTTCGCGGGGTGCGTGACGACGGCCGTCGACCCGTTGAGCGCCGCCCGGAACAGCAGCAGCGAGAACCGCTCTATCGTCGCGCGGTCCCCGCCGATGACGGTGGTCCGGCGCTGTTTCCCGTTCGTGTACCCCACCATCACGGTGAAGTCGAAGAAGTCCTCGACTTCGGGCGGCACCTGGCCCACGGCGATGTCGTACATCGCACGAATCGGAACGACCGTCCGCGTCTGTGAGGTGGCGAGGACCAGCCGCCGGTTGCTCATCAGGACCCGGCCTTTCACCGGTTCGTAGGAGCTGTCGTTGCCGCCGGCGACGAAGTTCGCAACGAAGTCCACGACGAGCGCCTCCCCCGTGTTCCCGAGCGTTCGCTGGTTCCTCCCGTCCGACGACGTCTCCGAGTCGCCGGACGCGGATGCCGCGGACCGTCGCGTTCCGCCGTCAGTCCGCCGGTCGTCGCCGTGACCCGTCATAACGAAATCAGCGCCCCCGTGAGGTAGGAGGTGGCGACGGCGAGGAGCGAGCCAATCCACGTCAGCGCGACGAAGTGGAGGTAGGAGTTGACCTTGTGTCCGCCGTCGACCTGCCGTATCATCAGCGACGACAGCAGCGCGTTGAACAGGATGATGAGCGTCAGGAGGTACTCGATGAGGGGGATGTCGTACGCGCCCGCGTAAATCAGCGTCCCGAACTGGAGGGAGTCGAGGTTCATCTGGGTCGAGATGTCCGCCAGCAGTTCCACGACTTCGAGTCCGATGAAGAAGGCGAACGACGCGGAGGCGGTGATGCCGTAGAGGACGCCGACCAGCGTGATGGTCGACTGCTCGCGCTGCCGGCGCAACTGGATGACTTCGTTCATGTTCCGGCTGATGAGTTCGCCGAGTTGCTTCGGGTCGCCGCCCATCTGGCGGCCGACGAGATACATCTCGCTGAACTTCTGGACGAGGTAGGAACTCGACTCGGCGGTGAAGAAGAACCACGCGCGCGAGGGCTCTATCCGCATGTTCAGGCGGACGAACAGCCGGTCGATGTCCCGGGAGAGGACGCCGAAGTCCTTCTGCCTGAGCGTCTTCAGGACGTCGGTCGTCGTGCTCTGTTTCGCGCTCTCCGAGGCCCCCAGCGCGCGGATGAATCCGGGGAACTCCTCGTCGCGTTCCTTGATGCGGTTCTCGTGGCGGCGAGCGACGAGTCCGGGCACCGCCAGCGGCGTCACGGGGACGGCGACGAGTATGGGAATCGGGAGGCCGCTCACGAAGCGGTGCCCCTCGAACCCGAAGGGCGGGAGCGCGAGCCACGCGACGACGAGTCCGACGATGAGCGCGGCAGACACCGCCGTCGCCCCGTAGAGCGTCATGTTGATCTGCCGGTCGGGCTTGGTCCGGTACTCTCGTTGCTGGTACCAGAGCGGGTCGTACGGCGCCATCGTCCGGATGACGTAGTAGAAGCCCAACTGGACGAACACGAACAGGACGATGACCGCCGAGACGGTCATGGTCGCGTTCGTCCCGGTCAGAATCGGGAGGACGATGGCGTTGACGATGGCGAACGTCATCGACAGAATCATCGAGACGTACAGGTCCTTCATCACCTCCAGGTTCCCCAGGATGCTCTCGTAGACGGTGATGTACTTGCGAATCATCGCGTTCTGCTCGCCCAGCAGGAAGTCGCCGATGTCCTGTCCCGCGTTCAGCGAGTACGACAGGCGGTCGAGAAAGTCGCCGACCGACCGACTCGGGACCTGGCGGGCCCGGCGCTGGCACGCCTCGTCCAGACTCTGGTTCCAGGTGTCCACCAGGTTCGAGATGCGGTGTATCTCTATCGCCAGTTCCCCGTACTCCTCCTCGCGGGCGAGCGTCCGGAACACCTCGATCCGGTCGATGTTGGTGGTCGAGAGCACCGTCATGTGCGTAACCAGCAGGTGAAACTGCTTCTCGAGGCCGGTTCGGATCTGTTCGAGTCGGAGGCGAGGGTAGACGATGGCCGCGAACAACATCAGCGCCCCGAGGAGGAACACCGGAATCCGGACCAGAAGCGGCACCGAGAGCACCATCGCCCCGACTATCGAGACGACGAACAGGAGGAACCCCGGTAGCAGGACCAGGAGGGCGTACTTGGCCAGCGGCATCGGCATCGCGTCGTAGGCGTCCAGCAGCGATTCGAGGAACTTGGAGGCCCTGACGGCGGACGCGGTCACGTTCTCGGCTTTACTCATCGCAGCCTCCCGGGGCCGGTCCGCTGTGCGGCCGGTACCCTTCGACGTCGGCGAGTCGAACGAGGGGGCGACTCCGGGTCACTGGTCCACCCGCGCCATGTCGAACGGCAGGCCCTCCACGCCGTCTAGCTGGTAGTTCTCGATGAACTCGTTTACCTCGTGGTACCCGGTGATGTTCTCCTGGAGGGCGCGCTCTATCATCTCGGCCCGGAACTTGACGTCGTCGTATATCTTCCGCGTGTCGTCGTACCCCAGCAGCGTCGCAACCTTCTCCTCGAGGATGTAGGAGTTGTTCATCCCCTGGAAGACGATGCGGTCCTCGACCGGGTCCCAGTAGAACGTCTCGCGGGTGACGACGCCGCCCATCTCCTTCGAGTACCCCTCTATCTCCTGGACCGACGTGACTCGCCGGAGGATGTCGTTCCCGCGTTTCACCCGGTTCTGGAACAGCGCGATGTCCGCGTTGTCCATGAACGTCTCGGGGATGTTGATGGGGTCTCCCGTGAACCGCTGAATCATCGAGACGATGTCGCTCGCGTGGAACGTCAGCATGACAGGGTGCCCGGTCTGTGCAGCCTGGAACGCCATGCGCCCCTCCTCCCCGCGAACCTCCCCGACGATAATGTAGTCCGGCCGCGACCGGAGTGCGGCGGCGACCAGGTCGAACATGTCGACCCCCGAGTCGCCGCCCCGCCCCTCCCGGGTGAGTAGCTGCTGCCAGGTGTCGTGGGGCGGAAGCACCTCGGCAGTGTCCTCCGCGGTGTATATCTTCGAGTCCCGCGGGATGAACGACATGATGGAGTTCAGCGTCGTCGTCTTCCCCGACGCCGTCTCGCCCACGACGAACACCGTCCGCTCGTTCTCGAGGGCGATCCAGAGGTAGGCGGCGAGTTCCGGCGATATCGTTCCCCACTGTGTTATCTGGAACACCGACAGCGGGATGTCGTCACCCTGGCGAATCGTGAGCGACGACCCTTTCAGGGAGACGTCGTCGGAGTAGATGATGTTGATACGCGACCCGTCCGGCAGCGTCGAGTCGACGATGGGGTGGGCGTCGCTCACCGGGTCGCCGATGCGCTCGCCCATGTTGCGGAGCCAGTTGTCGAACTGTTTCTCGTCGTCGAACTCCACGGACGTCTCGAGGAGTCCGAACACGCCGTGGTCCACGTCCACCTGGTTCGGCCCGATGACGTGGATGTCCTCGTTCGCCGGGTCCCGCATGATAGGTTCCAGCGGACCGAGGCCGACGATGTCCCGGACGAGTCGGTACTCGATTTTCTCGTAGGTTTCGGGGGCGAGCTGGATTCCCCCGAGGTCGAACCGGTCGAGGACGTCGGCGAAGCGGCCCCGGGCGGAGCCGGTGACGGACACGATCTCGTCGAGGAGTTCGCCGATGCGGTCCTCGTAGTCACCGTCGCTCTCGGGAGCCTCCCGGGTGACGCTGTGTTCGAGGAGCTTGTCTTTCACCCGGTCGAACACCTCCATCTCGCTTCCTTCCAGTTCCGGCTCGATGGCGTAGTACTTGGTCGGCTCCCCCACGTTGCCGTAAATCTGGCAGAAGATGGGGCCGCCGACGGGGTAGAGCACGTTCGGCCGACGAGATTCGTGCTCGTCGGTGGGTTCGTCGACGAGCTTCGGAAACTCGCCCGTAATCTGGCGGAACCGCTTGAGGTGGTCCCGCAGGTGCGACCAGCGACTCGCCTCCTGTCGAAGTTCGTCCGACAGCGCGGCCGACCCGTGCTCCGTCGCCATCAGGCGACGCTCCTGCTCTCGATGACGATTCCGATGCCCGACCGGACGGAGAAACCGATTCGGTCACCGACCTGTTCGCCCATGCCGGCGAACCGCTTGACGAAGATGTTCCGCCGGACGTCGTTGCCGACCTCCACCATCTCCAGCTGGAAGTAGACGTCCGCGATAGACCGGAACGGACCGATGGCCTCCTCGTCGACCGTCGAGGGGTCGACGGTCAGGACAACCGTCTTCCCCTTCGAGGTGATTTCGCGGAAGAACGAGATTATCTCCAGGGCCGCCTGTCGCTCTTCGTTCTGCCTGACGAGCGCCTCGAACTGGGGGTCGTTCCGGAGGATGGCGTCGAACGTGTCGACGATAATCATGTCGGCTTTCCACATGGCCTCGGCCTCCATCATCCGGCGGAGGAGCTGCTTTCGCTCGCGTTCGGGGCCGCCGGAGAGCGCTCCGCCGGGGTCTATCTCCGCGGGGATGAACAGGAACTCCTCGTCCAGCAGTGACCGGACCATGTCGTACGACAGCGAGTGCATCTGGTCGAGGAACCCCTTGGTGTCGAGTTCGGTCGAGACGAGCGTCACTACCACGTCCTCCTGGGTGAGGCCGAAGCTGAACCGCTGGGACATCACGCTCTTCCCGGCGCCGTAATCTCCCTCGATGAGGACGATGGCCCCCTTGGGCAACCCGCCGCCGAGTTCTTTCGTCAGTCTGTCGTGGTCTTCGAGTCCGAGTGGAAACTGGCTAGCCATCGTGATACAGACACCTCCGCGTCGCAGACCGTCCGGCAGTATTCGCGGGCGGACGAATGCGCCGTCTCCCTTCGAAGCGCCGGGCACAGAGTCGACCAATCGCCGAGCGCAGCGCTGGTCGACGCAGGGTCGTCCAATCGTTCGCGTCGAATGGTCGGTTCATACGTTGAACTCGAACACCTCCTCGTCCCCGTCGACGACGAGTTTCACGCGGTGGTCGCCTGCGGGCAGCGACAGCCCCGAGACGCTGAGTTCGACGACGTTGTGCGGCCGCCAGTCGTCCCCGTCGACGATAGTCAGCGTCACCTGTGTCTGGTACGTCCCGTCGACCAGCACGTCGACGGCGTCGGCGCTGGGCGGCAACGTCCTGAGGCCGGTGTTCTTGACGTAGAGCGTGAGGTTCTCTCCGTCGTACACGCCGCTCTCCGGGTCGCTGATGACTTCGACGTCGGTGCGGACCTCGGTGCTGAGGTCTGCGCCCCGGTCGTCGAGCGCACTGCTGATACCGGTCACCGTGTCGACCAGGACGCCCGCGACCCCGGCGGCGATGACGATGCTCGCGATGAAGAGGATGAGACTCGGCATCGAGATGTCGGCCACGGCTCACCCGCCTCCGTTCACGTCGCGCGCGTCTGCGACGCCGTTGCCCGTGACGACTTTGACGCGCGAGGGCGAGTTCGCGGTGACCGTCACCGTCAGCGTCTGCCCGGGGCCCCACAGGTCCGTCTGGGCGTTCCCGTCGACCGTCGCGTCGGCCAGCGACCGGTACTCGTTGTCGACCAGGAGCGTCGTCTCGTTCACCGACAGCATCGTGGTGCCCCTGTTGTCGACCGTGACGGTGAGTTCGCTCAGCGTCTCGTTGTAGGCGGGGACGGTGATCTCGATGTCGGTGTTCCGCTGGTCGAGCAACCGCTCCTGGTCGTCGTCGTGGGCCTCGTCGAGCCGTTCCGCCGTTGCGTCGACGGCCGAGTACATCGTGACGGCCCCGATGAGGAGCCCGAGGAATATTATCGCCGAAGCGCCGCTAACGCCGAAGCCCATGTGTGCTCACCCCGTTTTTCGCCACTGATTCGAGCGTGCGGGCGGCGGTCAACTCCCCGGCCAGGCGGCTTATGTACCGGAGGCTGGTCAGGTGGTGTTCCGCTTCGAGCGGCCCATCCCCGTCCCGGTCGCCGGCCGTCGCGTTCGTGAGATACGAGTCGAGGTCGCGGCGAACGGGTTCCGATATCCACCCGTATCGACGGTAGGCGCGGAACGCTCGTGCCGTGTCCCGGACGCCGCCGTTCTCCACGAGGAATCCGATCCACTCGAGCAGCACTACTTCGGCCAGGTAGTTCTCCGGGAGCGAGGCCAGGTAGGGGCCGCGCTCCTCGTTGAACATCGTCTGGTCGGTCTCGACGGGCGTGGTCGACTGGTCGTCTGCGGCGGAGTCGCTCTCGGACGTCGGGTCGGCGGTCGCGTCCGACGCTTCCGCACCTGGGTCCGCCTCGTCGCCGTCCGCCACCTCGATGTCGCTCGTCTCCTCGCCATCGTCCGCCTCCTCGACCTCGGTGTCCTCGGTCGGGTCGTCGTCGAGTTCGGCCTCGTCACCGCCGAGTTCCCCTTCGTCCTCGTCCGCCGCCGCTTCGTCGTCGACCTCGCCATCGTCGCCGTCTCCGTCCAGTTCAGCGTCCTCGTCGACCGACGCGTCGTCCCACCCCTCGCCGTCCGATTCGTACTCCTCCTTCAGGTCGGCGAAGGAGGCACCGCCGCCTCCGTCCTCGTCCGCCGCCGCTTCGTCGTCAGCTTCGAAGTCGGGCGCCGGTTCGTCGAGTCGTTCCTCCTGCAGTTCGTCGCCGGCGGCGAGTTCGGCCTCGGCTTCGTCGGCCTCGGGGTCCAGTTCGCCGAAGTCGTCGTTGAAAAACGACTCGGCCTCGGCGGTGGCGACGTCGGCGTCGAGGTCCTCTTCGACCTCCTCCTGGGTCTCGAACAGGCCGAAGGCACCTCCGTCGTCCAGTCCGCCCATCGCCTGGGCGTCGTCGACGAAGGGGTTGATTCCCCGGGTCACCATCTCGTATATGTCGAGCAGTTTGCGGATGGTGTCGTCGAGTTCGTTGACCGTCTCGCCGATCTGCTTGTTCTCCTCGCGGACCGTGTTCATGCCCGAGGAGACGTCGCTGACCTCGTTTTCCAGTTGGCCGATGCGGTCTTCGAGTTCGGCGACCCGACCGCCGTCTGCGTCGTCGAACCCGCCCATGTCGTCGTCGAACCCGCCCATGTCGTCGTCGAACCCGCCCATGTCGTCGTCGAACCCGCCCATGTCGTCGTCGAACCCGCCCATGTCGTCGTCCAGTTCGTCGCCGAAGCCCCCGCCCAGGTCGTCTTCGCCGTCGCCGAACCCGCCGTCCAGGTCGCCAGTCTCTCCGTCGAGGGACGCGTCGCCGAACGCCGAGTCGGCGTCGGCCGCGTCCTCCGGGACGTTTCCGTCATCGTCCCCGGCCTCCTCACCGTCCATCCAGTCCATCACGCCCACGGGGACCACCTCGGCCTCCCGTAGAGGGTCGATACCGCCCCGGCATCAGGTCCGGGTGGCCGCCCGTCGAGGGAGCGACGCCGGACTGCCGTCCCGGGGGTCGTCACCGGACTCCGGGGAACAGGTAACATCGGACGTTGGTTCCCCGGAACGATACATGAACTTTGGCACCTGAATATCACCGGTGATAACGCCTCTGGGGCAGTATCAGCAGTTTCCTCGCCGTCGAGGACGGGACTCGACAGAACCGAACAATTATAATCTCGTGGAGGGCGTTGACCAACACGTACCAACGACGCGAAGGGGCGTCGGACCGCGTCAGACGCTGAGCGGTTCCCGGTACCGAACGAGTGAACCCATGCCAGAGCTAGTCAAGACCGGAATCGAGGGCCTCGATTCCATTTTGAACGGGGGCATCGTCAAGAACGCCGCCGTCCTCATCAGCGGTAACCCGGGGACGGGAAAGAGCATCCTCGGTCTCCAGTTCCTGTACAACGGCGTCGACAAGTACGACGAGGGAGGTATCTACCTCACGTTCGAGGAGTCGGAAGAGGACATCCGAGAGGCCGCCGAATCCATCGGCTTCGACAGGTGGGCGGAGTACGTCGAATCGGGCGACATCGTCGTCTACGACAAGCAGACGCTCCTGCGGGAGGGCGATTTCTCCGCGACGCTGGACCGGATTCTCGGGGACC
>JBEPXT010000008.1:0-52997 GCA_041641795.1 Salinigranum sp. | reverse complement strand
CCCGGCGGAGCATGGCCTCGCTGATGCGGGCGACGTGGTGCTGGTACACCGTCGGGTTCATCAGCGCCCGGGCCAGCAGGAGGCTCTCCGCCGTCTGCACGTTGCCCTCCGCCAGCACCAGTTCGTCGTCGTGGAACGTCAGGGCGCGGACCAGCCGCTCGTGGTCGACGGTCCCGTACGGGACGCCCGTGTGGTGGGCGTCCCGCACCAGGTAGTCCATCCGGTCGACGTCCAGTTCCCCCGAGACGAGCTGGCCGTACTTCCCCTCGCCAGCGATGAGACCCGCGATTCGGTCGGGGTCCAGGTCGTGGTCCCTGAGCACCGCGCCAATTTCGCCGTCGGCCAGCAACTCCCGGACGTCGTCGTGGTACTTCCCGGTGTGTCGGTGGATGACCGCCTCCGTGTCGTGGCTGTACGGTCCGTGACCGACGTCGTGCAGGAGGGCGGCGGCGCGGACGCGCTCTGCCTGCGTGCCCTCGACGCCGAGCGGCGAGAGAGCGCGGTCGGCGAGGTAGTAGACGCCGAGACTGTGTTCGAATCGCGTGTGGTTCGCGGAGGGATAGACGAGCTGGACCGTCCCCAGCTGCTTGATGTGCCGCAGGCGCTGGACCGCCGCCGTGTCGAGCAGCGCCTCGGCGACGCCCTCGACCTCGATGTGGTCGTGGACGCTGTCCTTGATGGTGACCATTTACCCACGCTTGGTCGCCATCGGATAAAAACCGTCTGACGGCCTCTGGTGCGGCGTTGGGGTCGGCGCCGCGGAGCGGCGTCCGCGGGGAGATTCGCAGTCGGCGGCCCTCAAGCGAAATCGCAGTCGACGCCGAGGACCGCGCGGGCGGCGCGACCGACGAGCGCCGACTGGTCCGGCGGGGTGTAGACGCCGAGTCGCCACTGGGCGCGCTGTGCCGACCGGAGCGCCCCCACGAGTTCGGAGGCGTCAGCCAGGGAGCGGACCTCGCCGCCCACGACGACCCGCGCGGTCGACTCCCGAATCGAGGGTCGGTCGGGCACGTCCACGACGACTGTCTCGGGGGCGACACCCGCCCGGTCTGCGATGTCTTCCTCGGCTGCCCGCACGTCGTCGTGGTCCAGTTCGAGCAGTTCGGCCGGAACCTGGTCGATGCCCACCCAGCAGGCGCGCTTGAACAGGTCGCGGTGTTCGAGACGGCGGGCAAGGTCCGGAACGTCCCGCGAGAGGGCGGCCAGCAGGTCGTGGTCGGCCATCCGTGAGAACGCCTCGATGTCGAGGTCGGTGGTCTCGAGCAGGCGCTCGCAGGCGCGTTCGAGCATCGCTCCCGCGATGCGCGAGACGTGGTGACGGTAGACGGTGGCGTTCATCAGCGCCCGGGCCAGCAGGAGGCTCTCCGCCGTCTGCACGTTGCCCTCCGCCAGCACCAGTTCCCCCTCCTCGAACCGCAGTTCCCGGACCAGTCGCTCGTGGTCGACGGTCCCGTACGGGACGCCCGTGTGGTGGGCGTCCCGCACCAGGTAGTCCATCCGGTCGACGTCCAGTTCGCCGGAAATCAGCTGTCCCAGGTCCCCCTCGCCGCGGACGAGCGACGCCACGCGGTCGGGGTCCAGGTCGTGGTCCCCGAGCACGTCGCCGAGCGAGGTGGACGCGAGGACGCCGGAGAGTTCGTCGTGGTCCCGCCCCGTGTGTCGCATGATGAGGTCCTCCGTCTGGTGGCCGTACGGACCGTGACCCGCGTCGTGGATGAGGGCCGCGGCCCGTGCGTGGGCGGCCGCCGCCCCCTCGACGCCGAGGTGAGACAGCGTCCGGTCGGCGAGGTGGTAGACGCCGAGGCTGTGTTCGAACCGGGAGTGGCTGGCCGACGGGTAGACCAGCCGAACCGTCGAGAGCTGTTTGATGTGGCGGAGGCGCTGCATCGCGGGCGTATCAAGGAGTGCCGAGGCGACGGGGTCGAGCGAGATGTGGTCGTGGACGCTGTCCTTGATGGCGTGCATCGGCGTGTCGATTCGGCGGGGGGCGAGAAATAGCCGGGTGCCTCCCCGGACCGAACGCGGTTCCGACGCGGACCGGCCGCTGAGGGTGGCGGGTGCGCGAAGTCGAACGCCGAGAGGGTACCGAACCGCCCCGCACCGCGACGTTCCGGGCTATCCCCGACGGGACGGGTCAGTCGCGCGCGAGGGCGTCGACGAGGAGGTTCCGCATCGGGAACCCACACTCGGGGCACGAGACGCCCGACGTGGCGGCCACAACCCGGTAGGAGCACCGGGGACACTCGAAGTATCCCATGGACTGACAGACGCGCTCCAAAATCATAAGGGTTGCTAGCACGTATCGAGATTGGTGGACGAACGTGCGTTTCTGGAGCCAGGTACGGGGGGTGCAGCACCCTGGTTCCCTCGCACGCTCCGACGGCGACTGGCGCAACAGAAGTATCGACGGGAGCAACAGAGGCATCGACGGGAGCAACAGAGGCCTCTACGGGGGGAACAGACCCGATGCAACTCCGGTACGGCCGGGCGCTTATATACGATGACGGGACCAGAGCGCCCCGTGACCTGACACCGACCGCGGGGTGAACTGCGGGTCTGGGACCCGGACGGGGCCGCGGCACCCCGAGTGCGACGCGCCACCCCGCGGGCGACGAGCGTCGCCTGCTCGCCCACCGCCGCGCCGACGCCTGCTGGCGACTCGCAAGAGGCTTTGCAGGGCGTGCCGTAGGCCGGGTATGGTTACGTTCCTCGCCGGAGGGACCGGCACGCCGAAGCTGCTCGACGGCGCCGACGCGGCGTTCGACCTCTCCGCGGCGACGGTCGTGGGGAACACGGGCGACGACGTGGAACTCGGGGGACACCTCGTCTGCCCGGACCTCGATACGGTGTTGTTCCACGGCGGGGACGTCCTCGACCGCGAGACGTGGTGGGGCGTCGCGGACGACACCACGGAGACCCACGACGAACTCCACCGACTGGCGGCGGCGGCGGACCTCGCGTCGGGACCGCGGTACCTGCCCCCGGAGCGACAGACGGCCGGCCGGGACATCGCCCGCTGGCGGCGGTTCTCCGGGGTCGCGGAGTTCATGGAGATCGGCGACCGGGACCGCGCGGTACACGTCACCCGGACGAGCCTCCTCGACGAGGGCCACACGCTGACGGAGGTTACCCGGACGCTGGCGGACGCGTTCGACCTGACGGTCGACCTCGTGCCGATGTCCGACGACCCCGTCGCGACCATCGTCCACACGACCGAGGGACCGATGCACTTCCAGGAGTACTGGGTGGCCCGCCGGGCCGAACCAGCCGTGGACGACGTGTCGTTCAGGGGCGCCCCGGAGGCGCAAGCGACCGCCGCGGTCCGGGAGGCTCTCTCCGACCCGGTCGTCGTCGGCCCCTCGAACCCGGTGACGAGCATCGGACCGATGCTCTCGCTCACCGGCGTCCGGCGGGCGCTGGCGGAGACGCCGGTCGTCGCCGTCTCACCGTTCGTCGAGGACCGGGTGTTCTCGGGCCCGGCGGCCGAACTGATGCGGGGCGTGGGCCGCGACCCCAGCACCGCCGGCGTCGCCGAGGCGTACCCGTTCGCGGACGCGTTCGTCCTCGACGAGGCGGACGAGACGCCCCTCGACCGGCCCGTCGTCAGAACAGATACCAGTATCGAACGCAGGGAGGACGCGGCGCGGGTCGCCCGGGCCGTCCGCGACGCCCTGGAGGACGTCACGTGACCGGGAGCAGCGCCTCCCGCGACGCGGACGCCCCCGACGAAGACGCGTCGGTCGCACCGTTCGACCCGCCGTTGGCCCTCGCAAGTCTCAGCGGCGAGGCCGACGCCGAGTGGGCGCTGGCCGTCGGCGAACTCGTCGGCGCGGCCTTCCTCGGCGGAGTGGCGCTCGACGGACCGACGCGGACGGCCGCGAGGGGGATGATCGCCGACCGCGACCGGACCGAGTTCCTGCCCGACGACCCGGTCGCGTTCGTGGACCGCCAGCTCGGGAGGCTCGACGACGCCCCGCTCCGTGCGGGGGTCAACGTCCGCGCTTCGGGACCGGACCCGGTGGCCGAGGCGGCGGCGGTGTGTGCCGCCCACGACGCCATACTCGAGGTCAACGCCCACTGTCGCCAGCCGGAGATGTGCGAGGCGGGGTCCGGCCACGCGCTCCTCCGGACCCCCGACCGCCTCGCCGAACAGGTCGCCGCCGCCGCGGACGCCGGCGCCACGGTGAGCGTCAAGGTCCGGACCGAGGTCCCCGGGGTCGACCTCCCGTCGGTCGCGCGACGCGTCGCCGCCGCCGGTGCCGACGTGATTCACGTGGACGCGATGGACTCGGAGCACGTGGTCGGCGACGTCGCCGCGGCGACTGACGCGGCCGTCGTCGCGAACAACGGAGTCCGGGACGCGGCGACGACCCGGGAGTACCTGTCGCTCGGCGCCGACGCGGTGAGCGTCGGCCGCGCCAGCGACCGGCCGGCGGTGCTCCGACGCGTGCGCGAGGCCGTCGACGACTGGTTCGGCCCCGGCGGCCCGCGCGGAGAGCCGCGGCGGTAGCCCGTCGCCACGTACGGAGACCCTGCGCCGCGGCGGTAGCCCGTCGGCCCCGTGCCGCGCCGGGTGGCCCCCGACGCCGTCGGGGATAGCCGACGCGACCGTGGCGAACGACACTTACGTGGAGGTGTGCAACAGACGACGCATGCGTACGCCGGCACAGAACGCCGAACTCGCCCTGTTGCTCGAAGTCGCCGGCACACCCAAACCCGGGAACGTCGACCGCCACCGGGACTTCGAGGACCTCCGGTTCGAACACTTCCTCGCCGGCGCCGTCGGCGCCCAGCGGGGACTGCGACTGGCCGAGACCGACGCTCCGCTCGGACTGGCGTTCGAGCGAGGCGTCGAGGGGATGGCCGACCAGCGCGGGGGGAACACCCAGTTCGGCTGTCTGCTCCTCCTGGCGCCGCTCGTCAGGGCGGCCGCCCGGGGGGACCTCTCGCCGTCGGGCGTCACCGCCGTCGTCGAATCGACCACCGTGGCGGACGCCGCGTCGTTCTACCGCGCGTTCGAACACGTCGACGTGGCCGTGGCCGACCCGCCCGAGGGGGCGAGCGACCTGGACGTCCGCCGCGGGAGCGACGCCGTGCCGGCCGTCGAGGAGCGCGAACTCACGCTCTACGACCTGATGGACCTGAGCGCCGACCGGGACGCGAACGCCCGCGAGTGGACCGGCGGCTTCGACCGGACCTTCGCCGCAGCGGAGGCCGTCCTCGACGACGAGGGGAGCGTCCTCGACCGGGCGGCCCGCGCCTTCCTCGATTTGCTGGCGGCCGAGCCTGACAGCCTCGTCGCCGTCGAGCACGGCCAGGCGGCCGCCGCGGAGGTCAGCGAGCGAGCGACCGCAGTGCGGGGCGACCCGGAAGCGGTCGAACAGTTCGCGGCGGACCTGGTCGCCTCGGGGTACAATCCCGGCACCACGGCCGACATCACCGCCGCCGCGCTGTTCGTCGCGCTCGAACGGGGGGTGCCCGTGTGACCGACCCGGACGCCGACGGGTCTGCGAGCGACGACGACCGCGGACCGCCCGGCTGGCCGGTTCGGCTCCGCGGCGTGACCGAGTCCGTCGTGACGACGCTGGGACCGAACGACCGCTGGAACGTCGCCGCGCTCGGACTCCACGCGCCCGAGGGCGACGGGCCGGTTACCGCGCGGACCTGGGGGAACACCCGGACTCGGCGGAACTTCCACCGGCAGGGCGGCGGCGTGGTCCAGTTCACGGCGGACCCGCGGGACTTCGTGGCGGCCGCGCTGACGGTCACCGAACGACCAGACCCGGTGCTCGCCTCCGCGGACGCCTGGGTTCGCGTCGAGGCGACCCCGGTCGACGACGGCGAGTCCGCCGGCACTTGCTGGGAAGACTGGGAACTGCGGCCGGTCGAGAGCGAGGTGCGGACCCGGCGGGTTCCCACGACGAACCGGGGGTACAACGCCGTCGTCGAGGCGACGGTAGCCGCCTCCCGCCTCGACGTCCCCGCCTACGACACGGCGGCGCTCCTCGACCGGTTGGCCCACCACGAGGACCTCGTCGAACGCTGTGGCGGCCCGGCGGAGCGCGAGGCGTTCGAGCGCCTGAGCGACGTGACCGACTGGCGGGAGCACCGCGGCGGCGAGGAGTGAGCACGGCAGCACTCACCGAGACGGGACGCGCGGACGCGCCGAGCGAGCGCGGAACGAATCGTTTTAGTGCGCGACAGGGAAACGAACCGGCATGGCCATCAAGCCGAAATACGTCAAACAGCTCGGAACGGTCCTCCTCGAGCGCTATCCGCAGGCGTTCAACGACGACTTCGAAACGAACAAGGAGAGCGTCTCGAAGCTGACGAACGTCGAGTCGAAGTCCGTTCGCAACCGCATCGCCGGCTACATCACGCGAAAGAAAGCCGGCGGCCGAATCGAAGCGTAACGTCGCTTTTCCGGACCCGCGTCACCTCGGAGACGAGTCTCGGCCAGCGACGGCGGCGGCGACAGAGCAGCGGTCGAACGCTCCCGAACGGCGAGCGCGGGTCCGTCCCGGTCAGAACCGGTCCCGGCGAGCGGCGGCCGTCCACCCGTCCGTCGGGGCCCCGTCCGGCACCCGCGCCGCGCGGTGGCCGAGACCCGAGAGGCGGCCGGCGAACTGCCAGCGGCGGTCGTCCCACGACTCCTCGGCCCGTCGGGCCCTGACGGCGGCGCGCGCGGCCAGTTCGCCGTCGCGGAGGTGCGCACCGACGGCCGCGACGATGGCAGCCGCTTCCTCGGCGTCCGCGTCGGGGGGGAGGTCCAGCGCCTCGGCCAGCACCCCCAGGTCGCCGGTTGGTCGGTCCGACGACATGGTCAGATGGGGATGTTCCCGTGTTTCTTGTCCGGGGCGTCCACGCGCTTGCTCTTGAGCATCTCCAGGTCCTGCACGAGTCGGGCGCGCGTCTCGGTCGGCGGGATGACGTCGTCGAGGAACCCGCGGTCGGCCGCCGTGTAGGGGTTGGCGAACTCCTCGCGGTACTCGTCGACGAGCTCCTGCCGGCGGGCCTCTGGGTCCTCGGCCGCGTCGAGTTCGTCGCTGTAGAGGATGTTCACGGCGCCCTCCGGCCCCATGACCGCGAGTTCGGCCGTGGGCCAGGCGTAGTTGACGTCGGCCCCGAGGTGCTTCGAGGACATGACGCAGTAGGCCCCGCCGTAGGCCTTGCGCGTGATGACTGTCAGCAGTGGCACCGTCGCCTCGGAGTAGGCGTAGAGGAGCTTCGCGCCGTGGCGGATGATGCCGCGGTGCTCCTGGTCGGTGCCCGGCATGTACCCCGGCACGTCGACGAACGTCACGATTGGGATGTTGAACGCGTCGCAAAAGCGGACGAACCGGGAGGACTTCATGCTCGCGTCGACGGTGAGGGTGCCGGCGTTGAACCGCGGCTGGTTCGCCACGATGCCGACCGAGTGGCCGTCGAGGCGGGCGAACCCGACCACGATGTTCTTCGCCCAGCTCTCGTGGACCTCGAAGAACGACCCCCGGTCCATGACGCCGTCGATTACGTTCACCATGTCGTAGGGCTTTCGCGGCTGGTCCGGGACGACGGAGGTGAGCGACTGGTCGGCGCGCTCGGGGTCGTCGTCCGGGCGGACGCGCGGCGGGTCCTCGACGTTGTTCTGCGGCAGGTACGACAGGAGCCGCCGGATGTCGTCGAGGGCGTCCTGCTCGGACTCCTCGGCGAAGTGGGCGACGCCGGTCTTCGAGGAGTGGGTCACGGCCCCGCCGAGTTCCTCGAAGCTGACCTCCTCGCCCGTCACCGTCTTGATGACGTCGGGCCCGGTGATGAACATGTGGCTGGTGTCTTTCACCATGAACACGAAGTCCGTAATCGCCGGGGAGTAGACCGCGCCGCCGGCGCAGGGACCCATGATGCCCGAAATCTGCGGGATGACGCCCGAGGCCTGCTCGTTCCGGTGGAAGATGTCGGCGAAGCCGGCGAGCGCGTTGACGCCCTCCTGGATGCGCGCCCCCGCCGAGTCGTTGAGGCCGACCACCGGCGCGCCGACCTCCATCGCCTTGTCCATCACCTTCACGATCTTCTCGGCGACGACTTCCGAGAGCGACCCGCCGAAGATAGTGAAGTCGTGGGCGAAGACGAACACCGTGCGCCCGTTGACCTCGCCGTAGCCGGTCACGACGCCGTCGCCCAGAATCTTCCGCTCTTCCATGCCGAACTTGTGGTTCCGGTGGGTGCGGAACTGGTCGAACTCGTTGAACGTCCCGTCGTCGAGGAAGTAGTCGATGCGCTCGCGGGCGGTCATCTTGCCCCGGTCGTGCTGGGACTCGATGCGGTCTTCGCCGCCGCCCATCTCGGCCTCGGCGCGCATCTCTTCGAGTTCCTCGACACGGTCCTCCATCGTCATGTCGGACCACCTGATTGCATACTCACACATCTGTACCAGCCGTCGCAAAAGGATTCCGGGAGCGGCCAGCGTCCGACCGTCCCGCCCCTCGCGGCTCCCGGGGTGTCAGAGGAGTGCGTCGAGAAGCGCCGGACCGGCCGTGACCAGCACGGCGCCGACCACGACGAGCGCAGCGCCCGCGACGACTCCGCGGGTCACCCGTTCGAGGTCGCCGAGCAGGAAGTAGGCGAACACGGCGGTGAAAAGCGGCGCCGTGGCGGCCAGGGGGTCGACGAGCGCGATTCGCCCCTCGGGGAGCGCCAGGGCGGCGAACAGCGAGAGCAGCGCGACGGCGGTGAGGGTGCCGCTGCCGGCGAAGTACGCGTACGACCGGCGCGGAGCCGAGAACACGTCGCGGCGGGACCGGACCACCGCGTAGGCGGCGAGGGCGACCAGCGCGGCCGACTCGTTGATGGCGACCGCTTCCAGCGCCGTCGCCGGAGACGCCTGCAGACCGAACCGGCGGAGCACGTTCCCGACGGCGAAGGCGGCCGCGGCCGCCAGCGGAAACAGGAGGTCGCGGGCCGTCCACCCGCCCAGGTCGCCCCCGCGCGCCAGCGCGAGGACCGCGAGCCCCGCGACGAGGATACTGACACCCGCCGCCGTGACGAGGGAGACGGGTTCGCCGAGGAACGCCAGCGCGAGGAGCGTTGCGAACAGCGGGCGGGCGCTGATGACCGCGCTGTTGACGCTCGCACCGACCCGGTGGACGCCCGCGAACACCGCAATCCGGCCGAGGGCCGTCCCCGCCACGCCCGCAAGCAGGAAGACAGCGACGGCCGCCCGCGGGAGCGAGAACAGCGCCCCCACGCCGCGGCGCAGAACCAGGGCCCCCCAGTACAGCCCGGCGTCGACGACGACCACGACCAGCGACGCCTGCAGGGGGTCGCCGCCGAGCGCCATCCCGCGCTTCGAGAGGACCGGCGAGAACCCCCACAGCAGCGCCGGGAGGAGCGCGAGCGCGTACACCGTCTGCGGGGCGGCGAGTCCGCTGCTCATGGGCGCTCGTGTGGCCGGGCGGACATAGGTGTCGCGGCTCCGGGTCGTCGGCCGACCGGCAGAATCACGCTCCGCAGGCGTCCTGCCGCCTACACCACGGAGGCGGGTCGGCGCAACACGGCGAACGCGCCGGCCGAGAGGACCACCGCGCCGACCGCGGTGGGCCAGAACCCGACCGCGGACTGGACGCCGAGGTGAGTCAGCAGCGTGAACACGAGAAACAGCGGGATGATGGCACCCACGGTCACCAGCCAGGCCGGTGCCAGCCGTCGTGCCAGCGACCCCGCCCCGGACGCGAATTCCGACACCGCGTCGGCGCCGAGGACCCAGCCGACGAACAGGAGGAACGCAATCAGCCCGGTGGTCAGCAGGATGTCCACGAGCGTTCCGGCGACGAATCCGAACAGCGCCTGGTCGAGCGCGGTGGCCGTCCCGGCGACGGCGACCAGGCCGGTACAGAGCGCGACGGCGCGGTTGCGCGCCAGGCCGTACTCGTCGATGAGAAAGGACACCGGCAGTTCGAGCATGCTGATGGAGCTAGAGAGGGCCGCCAGGGAGACGATACCGAAAAACGCCGTCGCGATGGCCGTCCCCGCGGGGAGTTCGGAGAAGGCGCCGACGAGACCCACGAACAGCGCGCCGGGGCCGGTTCCGGTGGTGGTGGGGTCGATGCCCTGCGAGAACAGCAGGGGGAACACGACCAGTCCGGCGAGCACCCCCACGGCGGTGTTGAGGACGGCGATGACCGTGGCGTCGAACGGGAGCGACCGGTCCTCCCCGAGGTACGACGCGTACGTGAGCATCGTTCCCGCACCGACCGAGAGCGTGAACAGCGCCTGGCCTGCCGCGGGGCCGAGAATGGCGAGACCCTTCTCCCGCAGGACAGAGAGGTCGAACGTCAGGTAGAACTCGTAGCCCGCGCCAGCGCCCGACTGTCCGGACGCCCAGACGGCGAGTCCCAGGAGCAACAGGACGATGGCCGGCATCATGACCGTGGTTCCCACTTCGATGCCGCGCCGGACGCCAGCCAGGACGATGACCGCCGTCAGGACGAGGAACCCGAGGTGGTAGGCTACCGCGTCGCCGCCGACGGCCACGTCGCCGAAGTACTGGCCCGGGGCGGAGACGTACGCCGGGGTGGCGCCCCCGAGCGCCATCGCGCTCTCAACGAAGTACCGGAGAATCCACCCGCCGACCACGCTGTAGAACGAGAGGAGCGCGAGCGCTGTGAACACGGAGAAGGCTCCAACGGCCGCCCAGCGGCGGGACCCGGAGAGCGACCGGAGCGACCCCACCGGATTCTTCCGGCCGCGGCGGCCGATGACGAACTCCCCCAGCAGACCGGGAACGCCGATGGCCAGGACGACGAGTAGATAGACGGTCAGAAAAGCGCTACCCCCGTTCGCGGCAGTCATCCACGGGAACCGCCAGATGTTCCCCAGTCCCACGGCGCTCCCGACCGCCGCGAGGATGAATCCCACGCGTGTAGCCCACGTTTCGCGTGTCATAGTGTGGCAATCTGACGCAGGCCTTCAAGTTCGTTTCGACTCCCGCGTGCAAATCACGAACGTTCGTGACAGACAGGGCCTGTATCTCCAGTTTCGTTACCCGTCACGTTCGTTGGTAACACGGGGCGTCGGTAGCCGGTGCGGCGACCGGAAAACCGGCGTCGGGGTCCGCCCGGGGAGTGAGCGACCGGCGACGCGGCGACTGGTCAGGCGGCCGGCGACGCGTCGGCTGTTCGGGCGAACACCGGCGCGGCGGGTGTTCAGACGCCCAGCACCGCGCCGACAGTCTGGAGGGCGGCGATGGGGTCGACGCCGGCGAGCTGGAAGACGCCGAGGGCCAGCGTGACCGCGACTGCGAACGTGACCACCGTCCGGACGCTCCAGAGCCAGGAGACGGCGAACAGGCTCTCGGCGGACGTTCCCTTGCGGAGTTCGTCGACGGCGTCGTCGTTGTTGACCCAGCCGACGTACAGGAGGATGCCCAGCACGGAGAGCGGCAAGAGTAGCTTGTACGCCAGGTCGTTGTAGAACGTGAGCGTGCTGACCGAGAGTGCGGTGGGAACGCCCAGCAGGAACAGGCCGAGACCGATGCCGAACGACGCGGGCATGCGGTCGACCTCGTAGTGGTCGACGATGTACGAGACCATCACTTCGAGCAGGCTGATGGAGCTAGACAGCGCCGCCAGCAGGAGCACCACGAAAAAGGCCAGGCCGAGCCACTTCCCGAAGGGGAGTTCGGCGAACGCGCTGGCGAGCGTGATGAACACGGCGCCCGACCCGCCGCTTCCGGGTTCGATGCCCTGCGAGAACAGGATGGGGAACACGACGAACCCGGCCATGACTCCCACGAGCGTGTTGAGAACGACGATGGTGGCTCCGTCGGCCGGGAGGCTGTCGTCCGCCCCCAGGTACGACGAGTACGTTATCATCGCGCCCATGCCGAGCGAGAGCGTGAAGAACGCCTGCCCCATCGCGGCCGGAGCGACCTGCGGGAGGTTCGCCAGCAGCGTGTTCAGGTCGGGCGAGAGGTAGTACGCGTACCCCGCGCCGGCGCCCGGGAGCGTGGCGGCCCACACCCCGAGTCCGAGGAGGATGAGGACGATGCTCGGAACCATAATCTTCGTCGCCGCCTCGATGCCGTCGTTGATTCCCAGCGCGACGACGCCGACGGTCAACAGCATGAATAGGGCGTGGAACCCGATGGCCGAGGGACCGGCGGCGATAGCCATGAAGTACTCCTGGGGGGCCGAGAAGTACGCGCCCGTGACGCTCCCGGCGATGTACCGCATCACCCACCCGCCGACGACGCTGTAGAAGGACAGAATCCAGAACGCCGTCAGCGTCCCGAGGATGCCGACGCCGGCCCAACTGCTGTTCCCGAGGCGGCGAAACGCGTCGATGGGGTTTCGACCGGAGCGGCGGCCGATGACGAACTCCGAGAGCATCGCCGGAAACCCGATGAGACCGACCGCCAGGAGGTAGACCACCAGGAACGCCGCCCCGCCGTTCCGTCCCGTCTGGAACGGGAACTGCCAGATGTTTCCGAGTCCGACTGCGCTACCGACGGCCGCGAGGATGAACCCTGCCCTCGTGGCCCACGATTCACGTTCGCTCATAGTGTTTGTGAGTGTATCTCTATGGGGGTCAAAAGCCCCACGAATTAATTTCCCGCTCCGTATTAATCATGATAATATCTGCGACGGGCGTGAAACGGCCTGCGAGGGCCTCACACCGGAGAACCACTCGCACGACGAGCGCGCGAGCGAGTCGGACGTCTGTACAGAAGTCGGTGGTAGACGCGTCGAATTATCGGTCGGTCCGGGATAATTTCGCCGTTCGAATTGGTGCGGCGCTCGAACGCATCCGGAACTGCGTCGTTCCAGATTCGCGTGACCGATTCGCCGGGGGGCGCCCGCCGGACGGCGGAGCGAAGAGAGGACGTCGTACGGAGGGGTCCCGCGAGGCACCGGGAACCTACGGCTCGACGACCAGTTTTCCGAGGAAGCTCCCCTCCATCACGACTCGCTGGGCCTGGTCGGCCGACGACAGGTCGTAGCTGTCGGCCACGGATATCGCGATGTCGCCCTGGTCCATCAGGTACGCCAGACGCCGGAGCGGGACCCGCATGTCGGGGGTGTTGAACATCGACATGAACTGGTAGTTGACGTCCTTGCTGCGGGCGACGCCGTCGTTCGAGAATCCGACCGCGGGGTCGTTCTCGCCGATGCCCACGACGCGGGCGCCGGTCGCCGCCACCTCGGCGTCGAACTGGAGGTAGTCGTCGAGGCGGTGGTCGAGTATCACGTCGACGCCGTCGGCCCCGGTCCGGGCGGCCTCGGTCCGGACGGCCTCCGCCAGGTCGTCGCGCGAGTAGTCGAACGTCGCGTCGGCACCCAGGTCGGCGAGCGCGTCGTGGTACTCCGGCGCCGCCGTCGTCAGCACGTGTGCGCCCATCGCGGCGGCCAGTTGCACGGCGGCGTGTCCGACGCCCCCGCTCCCGCCGTGAATCAGGACGCGCTCGGACGGTTCGAGGCCGGCGTGGTCGACCAGCGCCCGCCAGGCGGTGACCGCCGCGACGCCGGCCCCGCCGCCCTGGTCGAAGGGGACTGCGTCGGGCAGGGTCACGAGACGGTCGGTCGGGACGGCGACGTACTCGGCGTAGGCGCCGTAGTGAGCGCTCCCCAGGCCGGTTCCGTACACCCGGTCGCCGAGCGAGAACGCCTCGACACCCGGACCGACGTCGGTCACCTCGCCGGCGACGTCGACCCCCGGTATCATCGGGAGCGTGAACGGTTCGTACGAGCCCTCGCGGAAGTACGTGTCGACGGGGTTCACCCCGGCGGCCCGTACCTCGACGACCACCTCGTCGGGGCCGGCGGTCGGCCGGTCGATGTCGTCGACCTGGAGCACCTCTGTGCCACCGTGTTCGTGGTACCTGACTGCGCGCATGAGAGGGTATTCACTCACCGCTCGGATAAAGGTGGGCGGGTGACCGGACGGGGCAACCCGGTCCGAATCCGGTCGCGCGACGGCGACCGAGACGCGGCTACTCCTCCGGGGACCGGTCGTCGGCCGTCGGGTCAGTCTCGTCGACCCGCCGCGAGATGTCGAGGTGGTAGTGCTCCAGGATGTCCCGCCCGATCAGCACCGGGTGTGCCATGTGGCTCCGGTCCTCTACGGTTGCGGCGACGGTGTGCTGGACGCCGCCGATGCCGACGACCAGGTCGACGACCGGGCGACTCCGGCCCTGCCGGGTCGTCCCGGAGCGGACCCTGGTGACGGTGTGTATCGGTCCGGCCCCGATGTCGGCTGCCAGGCGGAGGTCGATGCTCGTCCGCCGCGCCCCGGTGTCGGACTTGCCGACGACGGTCCGGGTGCCGCTGGTCCCGCTGACCACCACGTGCTCGGTGAACCCGATGACGATGGGTTCCTCGAACAGCGTCGTCTCCGGGGTGGGCACGCACGAGGGCGTCGAGTCGTCGAGCGTCGCCGAGAGCTCTCGGACCCGGTCGTCGTCCACCGCGCCGCCGCCGGTCTCGATTGCGAGTCTGGCGATGTGCGGCGCGGGACTCCGGCCGGTAGCCCGGTAGAGCCCGCGGAATCCGGCGGTCGGGTTCACTTCGAGGACGAACCAGCCGTCGTCGCCCTCGATGATGTCCACCCCGGCGTAGTCCAGTCCGACGACGCTCGCGGCGCGACGGGCCATCCGCCGCAGGTCCGCCGAGAGGTCGTCCGTCGCGTCCTCGACGTCGCCGCCGAAGTGGACGTTGGTTCGCCAGTCAGCCTCGCCCGCGTACCGGTACATCGCACCGACGACCCGGTCCGCGACGACGTACACTCGCAGGTCCCGGGCCACGTCACGGTCGGCCGCCTTCACGTACTCCTGGAGGAACGCGCGCCGCCGACCGACCTTCGACGAGAGGGGTTCGTCCGTGTCGACTTTCCACGCGCCGCCGCCGTGGGTTCCCACCGCCGTCTTGAACACCGCCTCCGGGGCGAAGTCGCCCCGTCCGGCGTTCAGCCGGTCCCCGCTGAGCGCGAACAGGGTGTGCGGGACGGGTATCCCCTCCCTGGCGAGGAGCGTCGCCGTCGCAGTCTTGTGGGCCGCCCGGGCGGTCGCTTCGGGCGGGTTGAGCATCGGCCGGAGCGGCGACAGCGTCTGGGCGACGCCGAGTTCCTCCGTCGGCTGGTCGGTGTTCGAGAGAAGCACCCGGTTTGCGACGACGTCGACTGCGGGGTCGAGCGTGACCGACCCGTCGCGGACCCGGACGACCACGTTCTCCTCGCGCAGCCACTCGGGGTCGTGCCCCAGCGCCTCCACCGCGTTCAGAATCGCCTTGGTCTCCTTGCTCTCGTGGAGGCTCAACACGCCGACGGTGACAGACCCCTGAGACGCCATACGTCTCAGACGGGCGGCACGAATGTTAATCTATTTACACGTCGTGGCGCCACGTCAGGTGCCGTACTCTCAGTGTTCATGATAAACAGTTATCGCGGACTCCCTCGTCGGTACGAACATGGCTGTTGGGGGCGACACGGTTAGCGTCCTCCGCGTCGGGGGGCTCACAGAGGGGGCTCGCTGCTGGGAGAGCCAGTGGCAGGACACCCCGCTCACGGTTCGGCACGAGGCGTCCGCCGAGGCGGTTTTCGAGAGCGACGCTCACGTGACGACGGACTGTGTGGTCTCGAACTACGACCTCCCGGGGACGGACGGCGTGGCGTTCCTCGAACGCCTCCGGGCGACCCGGCCGTCGCTCCCGTTCGTTCTCTACGGCGACGACGGCAGCGAGGCTGTCGCCGAGGCGGCCACGGCGGCGGGGGCGACCGCCTACGTCCGGAACGCGACCGACCGAGAGGACGAGCGAGTGCTGAAGCGCCGGGCCGTGGCCGCCGTGGCGGCCGAGCGAGCGCGGGCGGACGACGCGGCGGAGGCGAACCGACTGCTCGACAGCATCTTCGAGTCCATCCCGGTCCACCTGTTCGTCAAAGATCGGACCGGGCGCCACGTCCGCGTGTCGCGGGTTCTCGCCGAGGACCCGGCCGCCTGGGTCGGCAAGACGGACGCCGACATCGGCGCCGGCTGCCCCGAGCGGGCCGAACGGACGCTGGCCGACGACCGGCGCGTCGTCGAGACGGGGGAGCCGATTCTTGACAGGGAGGAGTACGTCCCGGACCGGGACCAGTGGTTCCTCACCTCGAAAGTCCCCTGGCGAGACGAGTCGGGGGACGTCGTCGGTATCATCGGCGTCGCGCGCGACGTCACCGCCAGCAAGCGCCACCGCGAGGCCCTCGAACAGCAGAACGAGCGCCTCGACCGGTTCGCGTCGATGGTGTCACACGACCTTCGCAACCCGCTCAACGTCGCGTCCGGGTACCTCGAACTGGCCCGCGAGGGTGACGAGGCGGGACTCGACCGGGTCGACGACGCGCTCGACCGGATGAACGACCTCGTCGACGACGTGCTGACGCTGGCGAGAGAGGGGAAGGCCGTGGTCGACCGGGAGACGGTCTCCGTCGAGGCCACCGCCAGGAGCGCCTGGGAGATGACAAACTGCGCGGGCGGGACCCTGACCGTCACCGACCAGACCGTGTCCGGGGACCCGCGTCGCCTCCGGCGACTGTTCGAGAACCTGTTCCGGAACGCCCGGGAGCACGCCGGTCCGACGCCGAACGTCGTCGTTGGCCCCCTCTCCGACGACGTGGGGTTCTTCGTCGCCGACGACGGCCCGGGAATCCCGGAATCGGACCGTGAAGCAGTGTTCCAGGCGGGCATCTCCGGAGCGGTCGACGGAACGGGGTTCGGCCTCACTATCGTCCGCCAGATTGCGTCCGCCCACGGGTGGACCGTTCGGGCCACCGAGGGTGAGAACGGCGGCGCCCGCCTGGAGTTCGTGACGGGGTAGGACTGGCCGGGATGGGAGGTCAGGAGCGACGACACGGGTCGCCGGTCTCGTCAGTTCGCGGCGTCACCTCGGGGGAACCGAACATATGTTCCTGTATGAACGGGATTTAAGCGCCTGTCCCGCTGTCACAAACCTGCATGCGACTTCACGAATATCAGGCGAAGGATGTCTTCGCCGACGCCGGGATTCCGACGCCCGAGTCTCGCCTCGCGTCCAGCGTCGACGAGGTGCTCGAGGCGGTCGAGGCCGTCGGCTTCCCCGCCGCCATCAAGGCGCAGGTACACGTCGGCGGCCGCGGGAAGGCCGGAGGCATCAAAATCGCCACAGACGAGGGCGAGGCCCGGGAGTACGCCGAGGACATCATCGGGATGGACCTCAAGGGGTACACCGTCGACCGGGTGCTCGTCGAGGCGGGCGTCGATTTCACCGACGAACTGTACGTGGGGGTGACCATGGACCGCGGGGAGGGACGCCCGGTCGTGATGGTCTCGACCAAGGGCGGCGTCGACATCGAGGAGGTGGCCGCGAACGACCCCGACGCCATCGCCCGCGAGCACGTCGACCCCGCCTTCGGGCTCCACCCCTACCAGGCCCGGAAGGCGGTGTACGACGCCGGCGTCCCCCGGGAACTGGCTCGTGACGTCGCCAGCGTGCTGACCACGCTGTACGACCTCTGGGACGACCGCGACGCGTCGGACGCGGAGATTAACCCGCTGATGGTCACGGCCGACGACGAAGTCGTCGCGGCAGACGCCGTCCTCAACATCGACGACGACGCCCTCTTCCGGCAACCCGACCTGGCGGACATGGAAGAGGAGACCTTCGAGGACGACCTGGAGCGGAAGGCCCACGAGTACGGCTTCGACTACGTCCGACTCGACGGGAACGTCGGCATCATCGGGAACGGCGCGGGACTGGTGATGACGACCCTGGACCTCGTCGACCACTACGGGGGCACGCCCGCCAACTTCCTCGACATCGGCGGCGGTGCGAAGGCCGAACGCGTCGCCAACGCCCTCGACATGGTGTTCGCCGACCCGAACGTCGACTCGGTGGTCTTCAACATCTTCGGCGGCATCACCCGGGGCGACGAGGTGGCCCGCGGCATCAACGACGCCCTCGACCAGTTCGACGAGATTCCCATGAAGGTGGTCGTCCGACTCGCGGGCACGAACGCCGCCGAGGGGATGGAGATTCTGAACACCGAACTGGTCGACGTCGAGGAGACGCTCGAACAGGCGGTCCAGCGAGCCATCGAGAACGCACAGGAGGCCAACGCATGAGCGTATTCGTCGACGAGGACACCCGAGTCGTCGTACAGGGCATCACCGGCGGTGAGGGGCGGTTCCACACCGAGCAGATGATGGAGTACGGGACGAACGTCGTCGCCGGGGCCGTCCCCGGCAAGGGCGGCGAGACGGTCGAGGGCGTCCCGGTGTACGACACCGTCGCGGAGGCGGTCCGCGAGGAGGACGCCACCGCGTCGGTCGTGTTCGTGCCACCGGCGTTCGCGGCGGACGCCATCTTCGAGGCGCTCGACACCGACCTCGACCTGGTCGTCGCCATCACCGAGGGCATCCCCACCCAGGACATGTCCACGGTGTCGAAGCGGCTCACCGAGGTGGACACCGACCTCATCGGCCCGAACTGTCCGGGCATCATCACGCCCGGCGAGTCGAAACTCGGCATCCTCCCCGGCGACATCTTCGAGTCCGGGAAGGTGGGACTCGTCTCCCGGTCCGGGACTCTGACGTACCAGGTCGTGGACAACCTCACCGAGCGCGGACTCGGCCAGACCACCGCCATCGGCATCGGCGGGGACCCCATCATCGGGACGAGTTTCATCGACACCCTCGAAGCGTTCGAGGCCGACGAGGACACCGAAGCCGTCGTCATGTGCGGCGAAATCGGCGGCGAGGACGAGGAAGAGGCCGCCCGGTACATCGGCGAGTACATGGACACGCCGGTGGTCGGGTTCATCGCCGGCCGGACCGCCCCGCCGGGCAAGCGCATGGGCCACGCGGGCGCCATCGTCAGCGGGTCCGGAACCGGCACTGCACAGAGCAAAATCGACGCGCTCAACGACGTGGGCGTCCCGGTCGGCGACACGCCAGAGGAGGTCGCAGACCACGTCGAGGACGTCCTGTAGCGACGTCGGACGACAGTCGACCGGGAGACCCGGACGCGGTACGCTGGGCGCGGTTCCGGCGGCGCTGTTCGACCGGCGGGCGTTTCTTGGTCTCTTCGCGCGGTCCACTCGGCGTTCCGCACCCGTTACGTGCCGGTTTGCCCACCGCTGTGCGATGTCGGTCGTCGGCCACGTGGTGGGAAATCCGCGGAACGACCCCGCCAGGTAGTGTAAAACAGTCGATATTTGAAACCGCACAGTCACGACTCCGCGAAATCGACAGCCGTCGTGGTGTGGCACACCCCCAGCCTCGTCTGCCGATCCCCCGGGGTGTCATTCTAATATCACAAAAAGTGGAATTAAAGAACTTCATAACAATAATGATGCCCGAAGTTTAGGGTAGACGTGATGGGGGCGCTGACACGTGCCTGACCGACTGGACAGGACGGACGTACGAACGAGAGTCTTCGACGTGGACGCAGACCGGTCGGACCGGCCGGACGCGAGCGTCATCGTCGTGACCTACGGTCGGGCCGTCGAGGACGTGCGCCCGGCCCTCGAAGGGTTACGGAACCAGACCGAGACGTCCTTCGAGGTGATACTCCTGGACGGGGGGACGGACTGGGACCTGCAGGCCCTCCAGTCCGAGTACGACGTCGTCACCGCGTACGTCGAGTTCGACGAGAACTACGGCGTCAACGTGGGGCGGAACGTCGGCGCGCAGATCGCCAACGGGGACGTGCTCGTCTTCCTCGACGACGACGGCGTCCCCGCCTCCGACTTCGTCGAGCACCACGTCCGCGCCCACCGCGACCTGGACATCGTTGCCGCGAGGGGGCGCATCTTCCCCAAGACGCCCAGCGTCTACAACCAGATAGCCCCCCGGTACGACCTGGGAGAGGAGTCCATCCCGTCGCCGATCGACGCCGAGGCGAACGCCTCGTTCGACAGGGAGGTGTTCGAGTCCGTCGGCGGGTTCGACGAGGACATCTTCGGTCACGAAGGGCTGGAGCTGACCGCCAGGCTTCTGGAACGCCACGACCGGGAGACCCTCCGGTACGTCCCGGGACCGGTGGTGTACCACGACTTCGCCGACCGCTTTTCCACGGTCGTCAGGAAGAAGACCCGCCACAAGTACTACAAGCGGGAACTGGGGCGGCAGAACCCCGGCCTGTTCGAACTCTACTCGAATCACGACTTCGAGACGGAGACGGAGCCGGACGACCGGATGCCGATGGCGATGCGGGTCGTCCCGTTCGCCGTCAACAGGTCCGCGGAGCTGCTCTCTCGACTCTGGGTCCGGGTCTACGCCAAGGAACGACCGACGAAGTGAGCGTAGGCGCGGGGTAACCCGCCTCGACCGGCTGCTGGGGGGTCGTCGCCGACGAGCGAGGCCGCGTTAACGGCCGACTTCTTATGTCCCCGTCCGGGTTAGCTACGTCAGATGCCGTACACAGTTGGATTCGTCGGGACCGGACCGGACCCCGAAGACCCGAACACGGAGGGGTTCGCGATGGCGTACCGTCACGCGAGCGGGTACGAACGCCTGGACGACTGCCGCATCGTCGCCTGTGCGGACATCGTCCGCGAGAACGCGGCGGCGTTCGCGGACGCCCACGGCCTCGGCACCGACCACGTCTACGAGGACTACGAACGGATGCTCCGGGCCGAGCGACCGGACGTCGTCAGCGTCTGCGTTCCGCCCGGTGCGCACGCGGACGTGGTCGTCGGCTGTGCTGAGACCGGCGTGCCCGCCGCGATTCACTGCGAGAAGCCGATGGCGACGACCTGGGAGGACTGTCGCCGGATGACGCGAGTCTGCGAGGACCGCGGGGTGCAACTGACGTTCAACCACCAGCGCCGGTTCGCCGAGCCGTTTCGACGCGCCAAGGAGTTGCTGGACGAGGGCACCGTCGGCCCCCTCCGGCGCGTCGAAATCGGCGGGCCGAACCTCTACGACTACGGGAGCCACCTGTTCGACCTCTGTGGACTCTACACCGACCAGGTCGACCCGGAGTGGGTGCTCGCGGAAATCGACTACCGGACCGAGAACCGCCAGTTCGGCGCCCACAACGAGAACCAGGCGCTGGCCCAGTGGCGCTACGAGAACGGCGTCTACGGTCTCGCGTCGACCGGAGACGACAGGATGGTGTCCCAGCAGGTTCGTCTCGTCGGCCGGGACGGCGTCATCGAGGTCGGAACCGAGGACGGGCCGACCCTGCGGTACACGACCGACTCGGGCGGGTGGACGACGGAGGAGACGGGCGACAGCATCCACGGTCCCCGGACCGGACTGTTCGCGGCGGCGGCACAGAGAGCCGCGAGCGTCCTCCCCGGCGTCTCGCCGGACCGATTCCGTCCAGCCACGTTCGTCGAGCGAGCCATCGAGGAAGTCGTGACCGCTCTGGACGAGGGCCGGGAGTCGGAACTCTCGGCGGCGAACGCACTCCAGTCGACGGAACTCATCTTCGCCAGCTGGGAGTCGGCCAGGCGTCGCGGGCGGGTCGACCTTCCGCTCGACGTCGGGACCAACGCGCTGGAAGAACTCTACGAGACAGGGGCAGTCCCGGCGGGACGCCTCTGAAGGGCAGCCGGTCGCCGGGTTCTGGGTTCGGACGCCGGCACAGACGGTGTGAAACGCCGGCGTCGACGTAGCGGAAGGCCGGGGTAGACAGTGTTTAACGCCGGCATAGCGAGTGGGGCCGCCGCGGCTCGACGAGACGCAGATGGGTCTCGCAGCCCTCGTCGGGCGGACCACCCCGGTCTCAGGAGCGATACGGTCGGGAGTCGCCGTCGAGTTTGCCGGTGCAGTACCCGCAGTACGTGGCGAACTCCGGGTTGGGGTTGCCGCAGGCGTCACAGACCACGAGTCCCGGGTTCGTCTTGCGGGGGCCGCCGTCGGCCATCCCGCCGGTGAGAACCGTCGCCGGTCCGGAGTGCCGGGGCGTTCCCGACTCGTCCAGCCTGTCGAGGACCCGGTCGACCAGCTGGTCGTCCCGGAGACTGTCCAGGAACCGCATGAACAGGACGAACAGTATCGACGGGGTGAATATCATGACGACTATCGCGACGACGCGGAACCAGACGTTCATCCGGTACGCTACAGCAGGGAGTACACCGGCTTGTGTTTGACGGTTGGTACCACGACACACTCGCCGGAGCGATACGCGGCGCAGATAACCCGAGGCTCGGGAAAATGCGGGGGAGACGGCCGGTACACCCAGGTCGACCGCGCGGGCAGCGGCCGCTGTCAGACGGGGGCGGCCAGGTCGTTCAGGGAGGACTGGACCAGGTACATGGCGATGGGGAAGAACGCGACGGCGGCGAGAAACAGAACCGCCGCGTCGAGTTCCGGGTCGGCCTCGGCGGCCTCCGTCGACTGTTTCCAGAAGACGAACAGATTCACCACCGGTACCAGGAGTCCGAGCGTCCGGAGCGCTGGACTGTACTCCTTCCCGAGGTACCGGCGATACTGGCCACTGACGTTGTAGAACCAGACCAGCGCGTAGAGGCCCAGCGTCAGCGCCGTCAGGACCAGCATCCGCGTGACGCTCCGCCGTTCGAGTACCGTCGCGTCGCGTTCGAACATCACGTCGCCCCCGTCGGAGTCTGGCATGACGGACACAAGGATACCCAGGCACCTAACGCTGACCCACTGGCCCGACACGGCGGGGCGGCCGATACCGGTGGGACTATCTGTTCGTCACTGACAGGGACCGACACAGAGTGTCTATGAGCGACGGCGAACTCAAACGCGACCTCGGCCTCGGAGACTGCCTCCTGTTGAGCATCGGCGGGATGGTGGGGTCGGCCATCTTCGTCTTCCCCGGGACGACGGGGCTCCTCGTGGGGTCCGCGGCGGTGCTCGCCTGGGCCGCGGCGGGCGTGTTGATGCTCGCTATCGCGCTCATCTACACCGAACTGACCCTGGCGTTTCCCGAGGCGGGGGGCCCGGCCGTCTACCCGTACGAGACGTTCGGGGGCAATCCGACGGTGCGGGCCTTCTTCAGCTACCTCGAGGGCGTCTCCTACACGCTGGGCTGGACCTTCGGGATAACCGTCTCGGCGCTCGCCATCGCCGACTACCTCGCCATACTGGCGCCGGGTGCGAGCGGCCACACCGTCCCGATAGCCCTGAGCGCTATCGCCCTGGCGTTCGGTGTCAACCTCGTCGGCGTGAACGTGACCAGTCGGACCAACCTCGTCCTCTCCGCGGTGGTGCTGACGGTGCTGGTCGCCTTCGTGGGATTGGGCCTGGCCGACGCGGACCCCGCGTACTACGAGTCGTTCCTGCCGACTCGGCCGGTCCGCTTTTTCGCGGCCGTTCAAGTAGCCATCACCGCCTACGGAGCCTGGACGGCGATACCGGCGGCCGCCGAGGAGATACGGCGACCGGCCTGGACCGTTCCGCGGGCGATAGTGCTCTCGATTCTGCTCACGACGCTCCTGTACGGCGCCGTGCTGGCGGCGCTCCACGGGGTCGTTCCCGCCGACGAGTTCGTCGAGGGAACCGCCGTCGTCACCGCGCCGCTCGGAGCGGCCGCGACGGCAATCGGGTTGCCGCTCTTCGAACGATACCTGCTCCCCCTGGGAGCGGTGGTCGCCATCTTCACGACGATGCTCGTCGGTACGCTGAGCGCGGGGCGGACGCTGTTGGCGATGGGTCGAAAGGGGTCGCTCCCGGAGCAGTTCGCGGCGGTCAGTTCACGCTTCCAGGTCCCCTGGGTCGGCCTGCTGGGCGTGGCGCTGCTGGCCGGCACGATGGCGCTCGTCCCGCGGTACTTCTACCAGTTGCTCGTCATCTCGGCCATCGTCGGCACCGGGGTGCCCTACGCCATCAACATCGTCGCGTTCGTGGGTCTCAGGCGCTACCGGACCGACGTGACGCCGCCGTTTCGCGCTCCCGGGGGTCTCGCGCTGCCGTCGGTGGCGTTTCTCGTCCTCGGCGTCGCCATGGTCGGCCTCGGGTCCACCGAGGTGGCGTGGTCGCTCGGCGCACTGGCGCTCCTGGGCTCGCTGTTCGTACTCAGGTATCTCACCGCGAGAGAGGCGTTGCTCCCCGAGTGACCGGGCCCGTGACTGCTGGACGGTGATGCGAAGGGCCGGGACGGTTCGCGGGAGCGTCGTGAACCGGTCGAGACGCCGAACTGACGTCTAATCAGTCCGGGGTGAATCGTACGATGCGGGACGGCGGCCGTCAGGTGAAGACGCCAGCGCGCCCCGAAAACCGAGTTCGGCGAGCGGTTACCGGGCGTTGTTCACGTCGATAGCGTCCGTGGGACACTGCTGGACGCACAGCTGGCAGTCGATGCACTGGGCCTGGTTGACCGGGTCGGCCTTCCGGTCGCTCTCCGGATGCCCCGGCGTCTCCATCCACTCGAAGACGCCCGAGGGGCACGCGTCGATGCAGGCGCCGTCGCCGATACAGAGGTCCATGTCCACGGCGACCTTGTTTCCGTGGATGCCGAGCGTCTCGGGTTCGTCGACGGGACCCCACACGTCGTGGCCCTCGTGTTGCTCGACTACCTCGCGTTCCGCATCAAACTCGGGGTTGATGGGCATACGTCATGGTGTAGGCTTTCCCTACTCAAAGATTTTGGATTGATTCCCGGTGTCTGGTTGAATACCCCAAATAATGCGGCCATTTTTAATGCATCGAGACGGCGTGGCGAGCGACGTCCGATAGTTACCAGAGCGAGAGGCGTCCGTCACGTCGCCCCGACGACGGACGGTAGACCGGACTAGAAATATACCATCACCGCCGTGAAGACAAAAGTTGACGAAGCCGAACGAAGCGACCCGAATTCGGTGTAATCGTTCGGTAGAAGCCCCGAAATCGGTGCGTGGAATATTTATCCGGACGCGAGAAAAAACATATCGATTATTACGCGGGACGCCGACGTTCCGAAGGTGAGCGAGACTATCGCACCGACGAACGAGGGAGGGCACGTCGCCTACTTCACGATGGAGATCGGTCTGGAATCGGAGATGAAAACGTACAGCGGGGGGCTCGGTGTGCTCGCGGGGGACACCGTCCGGTCGTACGCCGACCTGGACGTTCCAGCCGTCGCCGTTACGCAGTTGAACGACCTGGGGTACTGCAAGCAGGAGCTAGGCGACGACGGGAGCCAGATAAGTTCGCCCGACGAGTGGGACGTCTCGGAGTACCTGGACCCCCTCGACGTCGAGGCCTCGGTCCACATCGACGGGCGGGACGTGACCGTGACCGCCTGGGAGTACACGGTCGAGTCGCCGCAGGGCGGGACGGTCCCGGTCGTCTTCCTCGATACGAACGTCGAGGACAACGACGACAGGGCCCGCGAGATTACGCGCCGCCTGTACGGTCCGGGAACCGGGCCGCGACGGCGCGTCGCCCAGGAACTGGTTCTCGGCGTCGGGGGCGTCCGCGTGCTGGACGAACTGGGCTACCAGGTCGACACCTACCACCTGAACGAGGGGCACGCGAGTTTCCTGACGCTCGAACTGCTCAAGCGCCACGAGATGGACCCCGAGCCGGTCCGCGAGCAGTGCGCGTTCACCACGCACACCCCGGTCCCGGGCGGTCACGACGAGTTCGACTACGGCCTCGTCGGGGAGATGATGGGGGAGTACGTGCCCGTCGAGACCCTCCAGGAGTACGGCGGCGAGGAGCAGTTGCACATGACCAAACTGGCGCTGAACCTGTCGCACTACGCCAACGCCGTCGCCAAGAAACACGAGAAGGTGTCCCGGGAGATGTTCCCGGGGTACGAGATAGACAGCATCACTAACGGCGTTCACCTCCCGACGTGGGTGTCCGACAGCTTCCGCGACCTCTTCGACGAGTACACCCCCGGCTGGCGGACCGACCCCTACAAACTCCGGCACGCGACGCTCATCCCGGAAGACGAGATATGGGAGGCCCACCAGGAGGAGAAAGCCGAGTTCTGCGAGTACGTGGAGGACCGAACCGGCGTCGAGATGGACCCGGAGGTGCTGACCATCGGGTTCGCCAGGCGGGCGGCGACGTACAAGCGCATGAATCTCCTGTTCCGGGACATCAGCCGGCTTCGGTACCTCGCCTCGGAAGTCGGAGACCTCCAGTTCGTGTTCGCGGGGAAGGCGTACCCGGGGGACGTGGGCGGAGAGGACCTCATCCGCGAGGTGTTCCACCAGGCCGAGGAACTCTCGGACGTGATGACCATCGTCTACCTCGAGGATTACGACATGAACATGGGGGCGCGCCTGACCTCCGGCGTCGACGTCTGGCTGAACAACCCCCGTCGACCGTACGAGGCCTGTGGCACCTCGGGGATGAAGTGTGCGTACAACGGCATCCCGCAGTTGAGCACGCTCGACGGCTGGTGGCTCGAAGGTCACATCGAGGGCGTAACCGGGTGGAAAATCGGTCCCCGGCCGGGCAAGTCCTGGCTCGAGGACATGGACCCCGACGAGGAGGACCACCTCGACGTCCACGACATGTACAACCAGCTAGAGAACGAGGTAATCCCGACGTACTACCAGAACAGGGACGAGTGGGGGAAGATAATGCGCAACGCCATCGCGTTCAACGGCCCGTACTACCACACGGGACGGATGGTCGGCGAGTACCTCCAGGACGCCTACGACCGCTGAGGGCCCAGCGGGGACGACCCCGGGTGACTGCCCGACGAGAGTCCGGTCGCCGAATGCCCGTCGAAACCCCGGCCGACTGCTCGCCACGAGTCGCCCGCTGACTGACCGGAGCGTGTCAGTGCGGGCCCGAGGGCGACGCGCCGGGACGTAACCCACTTCTCTCTCCTGTCCGTAGGCCGCTGTCATGGAACCCGTGCAGGTAACCGTCTACACGCGCGAGGAGTGTCACCTCTGCGAGGACGCCGTCGACTCCATCCGGTCCGTCGCCGACGACGCCGGCGTGGACCTGGACCTGGAACTCGTCGACGTGGACGACGACCCGTCACTCCGCGAGCGGTACGGCGACAGCGTTCCGTACGTGCTGGTCGAGGGGCGGCCGGCGTTCAAGTACCGCGTGGACGAACGCGAGCTACGGGACCTGCTCGCAGAACGGTCTGCGGCCGAGTCCTGAGGAGACCCGGAATTCCGGAGGGTAGCTCGGAGAGCCCCGTCGCGGAGAGCGACCGACCCGCGAACTGTCCGCCGTCGTGGCGAGTTCAGATACGGAAGCGTTCCTGACGAGGGGGGTTAGACCAGGTTCAGGGGGTTGAGCATGTCGACGAACGTCAGGATATTCTCCTGAGTGTAGAAGATGACGTCGACGACGAGATACTCGGTTTCGACGATGAGTTCCTCGGTGTAGACGATGCGGTCGGCCATCTCGCCGATGCGGTCGGCCATGACGCCGATCTCGGACTCGGTGTACAGGACGCCGTCGAGACTCTGCAGGTAGAGTACCTCACCAGTCTCTGCCAGGACGAGTACGACCTCGTCGGAGCCGAAGAGGTCGTTCTCTTCCTGGAAGAAGTAGTAGGTGCTCCCGTCGGCCAGGTCGGCGGTGACGAACGACTCTCCCTGGTCCGTCTCGGCGTAGTTGAACGCGGTTCCGGAGTCGATGGTGATGTCGTACCCGTCTGAGGCGGCCGATGCGCTCCCGCTGAGGCCGAGGCCCGCGAGGCCGACTGCGCCGGTGGCTCCTACCTTCTTCAACAGACTGCGTCGTGTCGTGTTTGGTCCGGTCATGTATCGTGTGGGGTGCGAATCGAGTTTCGCACTGTATTGGATATATTGTACAATACTCACGTAAAAGACCCTCGGTTTTGCTCGATATACTCCAGTGAGGGAGATAGTATTGAATATAGAGTACAATTACACCGGAACAGGCCGTCGGTGCGGCGGCGAACAGGCGACGGGGCGTGCCGAACTACTCGCACGACGACGCGCCGCGCAACCTCCACTACGTCGCCCCTCGCGCTACGGCTGATTCGCCGTCTACTGAATGCGGACACTCCTTCACGGGTGCCCCGTGACGGCGACGACTCGCACCAGTTCACCTGGTGACCTCTACCAGCATTAGACGCAACACACAAACCCATCCCTACAACGTGTTGCGTTTTCACGTTCTTGAGAAACGATAGGGGAACGAGTGGGTTGGGGCGGATTCGAACCGCCGGCCTGCTCCGTGTGAAGGAGCCGTCATAACCGGGCTAGACCACCAACCCACGGCAAGGAATCGTTCCCTGTGCCGCGACTTAAGCGTTGTCTTGTCTACTCGGCGGGCGCCGGTTCGCGGTACTGGCGGAGCCGCTCGCGGGCCTCGTGGATGGCCCGCTTGCTCTCACCCTCCGCACGCTTTTCGAGTTCCAGCAGTTCGGCCTGAATCTTCTCGATACGGGTCGGCTCCGGCGGCTTCTCGAATCCGAGGCGGGCGCGAACCCGGTCCTCAGCGGGTGCGAGTTCCTCTTTCAGCCCCGTCGCCAGGTGGCCGCTCGCGCGTCGGAAGTAGTACAGTGCGTCGCTGAAGTGTCTGTTCATATATGACCTAATGCAAACGACAGATATAACCTTTGTGTCCTTTCTCGAAGAACGCGATACGGCGATATTCGTTTCAGTACAACTCCGGTGAGACGAACGGACCGACGTTCGAATCGCTCGATTCCGGGAAAGACGAAGGGGAAACGAACCGAGGGACGAACCGACTGTGCGCGAGAATTGTTTCGGTGCGACGGCGAGACGGCGCCGGAGAGGGCATCGTCGGGGAGTTCAGTACGTGGGGTTCTCCTCTTCGGCGCCGTCCCGCGCGTTGACGAGGCGCGCGAAGGTGAACAGCGCGTCCGAGAGCCGATTGAGGTAGACGATGGCGTCGTCGTTGATGGATTCGGCCGCCGCGAGGGCGGTTGCCCGTCGCTCCGCGCGCCGACAGACTGTCCGCGCGTGGTGGAGGCTCGCCCCGCTCTCGCTCCCGCCGGGGAGGATGAACGACGTCAGCGGTTCGAGTTCCTCGGTCGCCACGTCTATCCAGTCTTCCACCTGTTCGACGTGCTCCGGGCGCACCGCCGGGTCGTCTTCGTCCGGGTCGGGGTTCGCGAAGTCGGCCTGGACCACGTGGAGGTGGTTCTGGACGTCGCGGAGCATCCCGTCGACGTCGTCGTAGCCCGTCGGGCGAACGGTTCCGACGACGGCGTTCAGTTCGTCCACGGTTCCGTACGCCTCGATGCGTTCGCTCGCCTTCGACACGCGGGACATGTCCCGGAGGTCGGTCAACCCCTCGTCGCCGCGGCCGGTGTAAATCGTCATGTCTCCTCCGCCAGCGTTTGCGTCACGTACTGGACGATGTTCTCGCTCTCGTTCATCGTAACGCCGCGGGCCTCGTCGACGAGGACCGGCACCGCTCGCTGGCCGCTGACGCGCTTGACCTCGTCGCGCTTCGAGTGCAGGGCCTCGGTCCACTGTGTCTGGTAGTCGATGCTGTGTTCCTCCAGAACGTCGTGTACCCGCTCGCAGTACGGGCACCCCTCGAGAGCGTACAGGACGAGTGTCATAGCAGGTATCAGAACGCGGAGGTGCAAGTATGTTTCCTGACAGACAGACGTGAAAGCCCGACGTTGCTGACTGTCTGTCGAGGACACCGTTTCTCGTCTCGGTGGCCGCTCCCGGTTCTCGTGGGATGCGCCTCACCCGCCATCGCTCGATGGGTGATAGCGCTTCGCTCGTTACGGTTTTGGGTCGAGAGCGTGCAGTTCGTCGCATGCGTCTCCCGCTGTCGTCCAGCCAGGTCACGGTCCTCCTCCTCATCGTCGCCGTCGTCGGAGTCGGTGGATGGGCGTCGCCGTTCGTGCTCACGCCCGAGCGACCCGCCGACTACACTGTCGAGCGAGTGACCATCCAGCAGGGAAATCGCGTCACGGTCGCCGACCTGTACCTCCCGGCGGGCGACGGGTCGGTCCCCGGTGTCGTGTTCGGCGCCGGGTCCGGGTCAGAGCCGGCACTGTACTCGAACTACGGAGAGGCGCTCGTCCGCGAGGGGTTCGCGGTCCTGATTCCGGGGGCCACTCACGACCGGGAACCGGGGCGGCCGATTCCCTGGATGATCGTCCGCGAGGAGGCCGTCATCTGGGAGCGAGGGACCGAAAACTACCTGGCCTGGATCGAGTACCTGGCGGGCCACCCACGGGTGGACTCGAACAGAATCGTCGTCGGCGGGCACTCGGGAGGGGCGAACGGCGCCTACCGCGCGGCCTACGAGCGGCCGAACGTGAGCGGAGTCGTCGCCATCGCCGGTCGCTTTCCGCCGGACCGTGAGGAGCCGCTACGGACGAATCTGCTGCTCGCGACCGGGAGCGACGACTCGCTCGTTCCGCCGGAGAAACTCTCGACGGTGGCCGCGAAACTCACGGGCCGTCGACTTGACCCAGGAGCGCGGGTCGGGTCGTTCGCTGACGGGACGGCGGTCCGCCTCGTCGTAGCCGACGGGGCGACGCACCTGACCGAGTCCTCCGACCCGACGCTGGTCGAGGTCACGACCGACTGGGCCCGACGGTCTGTAGGGGCGCCGGCGTCCTCGGACCGAGACGTCGCCGTGCGACCGCTCGGGACCGTCCTCCTCCAGTTCGCGTCCGGCCTCGTCGGCGTCCTCGGCGTGGCGGCCCTGGCCCGTCGCCGAATCGCCGACGAGGGCGACCGGTTTCCGACGTGGGCGGTGCCGGTCGGCTCGCTTCTCGGATTCGCGGCCGTCGCGCAGACGACCGTCGGACGGGACGTCTACCACCTCACGCCGATGCCCGCGCAGGCGGCGAAGTACGTCCTCGTCGCCGCGGTCGTCGTCGCAACGGCCACCGTCGTTCACCGGGCGGCGCAGGCGACGTCCAGAGTCGACGCCAGACCCGCGAGTCTCCTCCTCGACGTCGCATCCCTCGCTCTCGCCGGGGCCGTGGCCGCGGTCGCGTCGACGCAGTTCGTCACGTTCCAACTCGTGACGACCGCGGTGCAATCCGTGGTGATCCTCGCGATACTCGCCCCGTTCCTGGTCGCGTTCGCCGCACTGAACCTGAACCCGTCGGAACGCTGGCTGTTCGTGGGTCCCGCCTTCGTCTGGTTGTACGCCGCGATACTCCCGCCGTACCTCTGAACCGAGAACGCCTCGGTTCGCCTCGACGCCGACGAACCAGCCGGGCGGGCCCCAGCACGCCCGGGAAGGCGTGCGCGGGACGCTCACCCGGACGAGTGCCCCCAGCCAATTGTGTATCGCAGTATGTGGTTTATTACCGGCGCTGCGAGGCCGCGACTGCGGTGCAAGAGGTCTCTGCGGACGCTTCGCCTGCAGTGGCGAGAGTGCGAGACGCCGCGATTCGATCGACCCGACGGCGCGAATCAGAACGCCGCCGGCGCGCTTGACACGTGCCGGTGTCCCGTCTGCCGGGAGAATTTCGGCGAGGAATGCTGCCAGCCGCGGAACTACTAACTCGTGGTGGAACCGGCCCCGGCATCGAACCGGAGAGCGGCACCTGAACGGGTGTGCGCATGGTTCACGAACCAACATATTCAAACCGCGCCGCCGCAGAAACCGAAGCATGAGCCTGGAGATGGAACACCAGTGTCCGGTGTGTGGCACGAACCGCCAGTTCTACCGGACTGCGAGTACGCTGCTCCACCTCGGAGAGAAGACCAAGTGGCGGTGCCCGGAGTGCGAGTACGGCTTCATCCTCATAGACGGCATCGACAGTTCTGCCTGAGGTCCGCCACACAGTTCGCGCGGGCAATCCACCGGACTCGTGAGCGACTGCGTTCACCACCGGTTTTCGGCTCACTGACTCTCCCGCTCGTCGAGGGCGCGCACCGAGTGGTCTGAGGACGACTGATAAACGCTATGGCGCGATATCAAATACTATCGAGCCCGGAGAAGGCGGTCACTCGCATCCATCGTCGCCGCCGCGAGCGAGCGCCCTCTCTGAGTGCGGATTCGACGAGGACCTCGGCACACGGCCGCGCGCGCCCCTCGAACGGGGCTCGACCCGGGCAGTTCTACCCGTGGGGTCGGCCCGAGACCGCTCGACACTCCGGCCGAGCGACTGGTTTACAGCCTCGCGTCTGACGCTGATTCTCACGAACAGAGAGCGACCCAATCGGCCTTGTACTATTACCCCCAAGGGGCAATTGTCACGCCGGGCACGGCGGGACGACCCACAAGGGGGGGCGACCGGAGATGAGGGGCCGGTCGCAGACGGAGACAATGATACGAGCCGACAAACGCGGACAACCGGGGGTCGTACTGTACACCGAATATACGGTCAAGACGTCCACGTACGGGTTGATATTCGACCCGGACAACGACGACGCCTGGATCTCTTCGAGCGAAACCGTTCCCGTCAGGGAGTGACGGGAGCCGGGGTCACTCCGAATTCTGTATCGCCTGCCAGGAGAGCACCGGCTCGCGGGCCGCGGCGACCTGGTCGATGCGACGAGCCGTCGTCTTCGACGGCGCGCCTTCGAGAGTTTCCTCGGAGTCGGCGGCCGCGGCGTTGAACGCGTCGGCCAGGTCGTCGAGACTGCGCCGGTTCTCGCCTTCGGTCGGTTCGGTCAGCATGGCCTCGGGGACGAGTTCCGGCCACTTGGTGGTCGGCGGGTGGACGCCGTAATCGAGCATCCGCTTCGCCAGGTCGGCGGCGTCCCTGTCGCCCGCCGTCGCGGCGAACTCGTGGTGGAACGGACGGTAGGGGACCTCGAAGTCGATCTGGCTGGCCAGGTAGTTCGCGTTGAGCACAGCCTTCGCACTCGCGTCGAGCAGTCCCGCGTCGCCGAGGCGGGCGATGTACGCGTACGCCTTGACGAGCACCTGCCAGTTCCCGTGGTAGCCGTGGACCTTGCCGATGCTGTCGGCGGGGTCGTACAGTTCGTACCCGCCGTCGGCCGCGCGAACGTGGGGTCGGGGGAGGAACGACGCGAGTCGCTCCACGACGCCGACCGGACCGGCGCCGGGGCCGCCGCCGCCGTGGGGCGTCGCGAACGTCTTGTGGACGTTGTAGTGCATGATGTCGAACCCCATGTCCCCCGGGCGAGCGCGGCCCAGAAGCGCATTCAGGTTCGCGCCGTCGTAGTACAGGAGGCCGCCCGCCTCGTGCACCACGTCGGCGATTTCCCGGATGTCGCGCTCGAACAGCCCCACCGTGTTCGGGTTCGTCAGCATGAGCGCCGCCGTGTCCTCACCGACGGCCGCTTCGAGGGCGGACAGGTCGACGCGCCCCGCCTCGTTCGAGGGGAGTTCGACCACGTCGAACCCGGCCATCGCCGCGCTGGCGAAGTTCGTCCCGTGTGCGCTCGCCGGGATGATTATCTCGTTCCGGTCGTCGTCCCGCGAGTCGTGGTACGCCCGCGCGATGCAGATGCCGGTGAACTCGCCGGCCGCGCCGGCGGGCGGTTGCAGCGTCACCGCGTCCATCCCGCCGATACGGGCGAGATACTCCTGGAGCGTGGCGAGGAGTTCGAGGCTCCCCTGCACCGATTCGTCCCGGCGCTCGGGGTGGACCGCGGCGTTCGGGTCGGCGGCGACGTCCTCGACGAACGACGGGTTGTACTTCATCGTACACGACCCGAGCGGGTACGGCCCCGTCTCGACCCCGTAGTTCATCTGCGAGAGGCGGGTGTAGTGACGGGCGAGTTCCGGCTCCGACAGTTTCGGCAGTTCCAGCGAGTCGCGGGTCAGCCCCGGGGGGAGCGGGCCGTCATCGCCCACTTCGACCGACGTGGTGTCCTTCTCCGAGAGCAGCGGTTCGTAGACGTCGTCGCGTCCGAACCGGGCCTGCTCGTACTCGGCCACGTCAGGCCACCTCCTCGAAGGCGGCGGCGAGTCCGTCCGTCGAGTCCCGAGTGACGTCGGTCACGCAGACCTGGAGGTGGTGGTCGTCCAGGGCGTGTACCCCGTACCCTTTCGACTCCAGGTCCGCTCGAATCGCCGGCGCAGGCTGGTCCGTGTGGACGACGAACTCGCGGAAGTGGTGCCGGTCGTGGACGGGCGCCTGGAGGCCGCTGACGGCGTCCAGGCGCTCCGCGAGGGCTGCGGTGTCGCGGACGACCTGCTCGGCCAGGTCCACGAGTCCGTCCGGGCCAAGCCACGCGACGTGCATCGCCGTCCTGAGAGCCACCCACGCCTGGTTCGTACAGATGTTACTGGTGGCTCGCTCCTTGCGGATGTGCTGTTCGCGGGTCTGGAGCGTCAGCGTGTACGCCCGGCGACCGGCGGCGTCCTCACCGGCCCCGACGAGGCGGCCAGGGACCTGCCTGAGGAACTCCTCGCGGGTCGCGAACAGGCCGAGTCCCATGCCGTAACTGGTGGGCATTCCGAGAGCGTCGGCCGCGCCGACGACGACATCCGCGCCCGCCCCGGCGGGTTCTTCGAGCAGGGACAGGGCCAGGACGTCGCTCCCGACGCAGAACAGGGCGCCGGAGTCGTCGGCGACGTCGCCGATGGCCGAGAGGCGCTCTTCGATGGCCCCCCGGACAGTCGGGTTCTCGGCGTACACCAGCAGCGTCTCCTCGTCCGCCAGGTCTGCCAGTGCAGACACGTCCGCGTTGCCGTCGTCCATCGGGTACGACGTCACCGTGAGACCGGTCCCGGCGACGTAGTTCTCCAGCGTGTCGCGGCGCCCCGCGTGGAGGTGCTCCGGAACGAGGACAGTCGACCCCGAGACCTGTCGAACCCGGTCGGCCAGCAGGGCCGCCTCCCCCAGGGCCGTCGCGGCGTCGTACATCGAGCAGTTCGCCACCGGCAGCCCCGTCAGTTCGACGACGAGCGACTGGTACTCGAACAGCGCCTGGAGGAAGCCCTGCGCGATTTCGGGCTGGTACTGGGTGTAACTCGTCAGAAACTCCGACCGGCGGGAGATGTCGTCGACCATCGCCGGGACGTAGTGGGCGTAGTGCCCCCGCCCCATGAACTCAGTCAGGCTCCCGTTTTTCGCCAGGGTGTCGGCTATCTCCCGCCGGAGAACCCGTTCGTCGCGCGACTCGATGTCGAACGCGCCCTCGAACTCGACGTCCGCCGGGATGTCGAACAGGTCCTCGACCGAGTCGGCGCCGACGGCCCGCAGCATCGCCGCCGCGTCGGCGTCGGTGTGCGGAGCGTACGGGCTTCCGTCGCTCATTCGACCTGTTCCCGGTACTCCTCCGGGCCGAGGAGTTCGTCGAACTCCGCCGCGTCGCTCGGGTCGACTTCTATCAGCCAGCCGTCGCCGTACGGGTCGTCGTTCAGCAGTTCCGGTTCGTCGAACACCTGTTCGTTGACCGCCGTGACGGTCCCCGAGACGGGGGCGTAGATGTCGGAGACGGCCTTGATGCTCTCGACGACGCCGAACTCGTCTCCGTGGGCGAGTTCGTCCCCCTCGTCCGGGAGTTCGACGAACACGACGTCGCCCAGTTCGTCCTGTGCGAAGTCGCTGATGCCGACGCGGTAGGGTTCCTCAGTGGTGATCCACTCGTGCGATTCCATGAAACGCAGGTTGTCGGGTATTTCGAACATGGTGGTAGCGTATCTCTGGGTTGTCCGTTTGGCGTCCGTGTCTCAGCGGTGGTATCCGTCTCGGCCGCGGCGGTGAGTCCGGTCGGGGACTGCGCCGTCGTTCGGAACTCCGAGGGCATCCACCTTTTTGATACCGGTCTCGCGGTCGGTCATCGGTCGTCCAGAAACGGCGGCACGACGATTTTGGCCCGCTTGGGTTGCCCTCGCACGACCACGTTGACGCGGGTGCCGGGGTCGGCGACCGACACCGGGAGGTACCCCAGCGCGATCGGTCGTTCGAGCGTCGGGCTCATCGTCCCGCTGGTCACGTGGCCGATCACGTGCCCGTCGTCGTCGGTCACGTCGTAGCCGTTCCGGGGAACGCCCCGGTCGAGCAACGTGAGGCCGACGAACTTCTCGTCGACGCCCTCGACGTCTATCTGTTCGAGGGCGTCCCGGCCAACGAACTCCGTGTCCAGTTTGACCGTGAAGCCCACGTTCGCCTCGTACGGGTTGCGGGGCTCGGTTTCCGGGTCGAAATCCTGTCCGGAGAGCAGGAACCCCATCTCCATCCTGAGCGTGTCCCGGGCGCCGAGGCCGCAGGGCTGGCAGTCGAACGCAGACCAGACCGTCTCGGCCTCGTCCCAGGGACAGAGCACCTCGAACCCCTCCTCGCCGGTGTATCCGGTCCGGGCGACCCAGCACTCGACGCCCGCGACTGTGGCGTACGTCGCCTCGAACTTCGAGAGGTGCGAGAGGCTCTCATCGACGACGTCCGATACCAGCGTCGGCGTGTCGGGGCCCTGCACAGCGAACATCGCCCACTCGTCGGTGTTGTTCTCGACGGTGGCAGTCAGGCCCCACTCGTCGCGGTGGTCGGTCCAGCGCTCGTGCATCTGCTGGTCGTGGCCCGCGTTCGGAATGAACAGGTAGGCCCGCTCCCCCTCCCGGTCGGGGAGGCGGTAGACGACCGTGTCGTCGAGAATCGTCCCGTCGGCGTCAGTGATCATCGAGTACTGCGAGTCCCCGACGTCGAGAACCGTGACGTCGTTCGAGGTCAGTCGCTGCATCAGGCGCTCGGCGTCCGGGCCGGACACCTCGATTTCCCCCATGTGGGAGACGTCGAAGATGCCCGCCGACTCGCGAACGGCGACGTGTTCGTCGGTGATGGAGTCGAACTCGACGGGCATGTCCCACCCGCCGAACTCCGTGAATTTCGCGCCGCGGGCGGCGTGCTCCTCGCGCAACGGCGGTTTCCGAAGGGCCATGCGCGGCGTTTCGTCCGTTACTGAAGTAATGGTTTGGAATCCGGGGAGGGCATTCCACGAACGAGCACTGGTCCCCCGCCCCCGCACGCCCAGTGTGCTACTTGGTCACACCACCACAATCTTTAAGCACGTGGCCGCCATAGATAATATTAACTATGAGTGTAGTAACTAACCACGACGTAGACGTGGAACCGCGCGCCGCCACGAGGGCCCGTCAGACCGCGACGTTCGCCGAAATGGCGAACGCGATGCGCAACTGTTGACGACGACCAGCCCCTCTTTCTAACCCGAATCCGAACCGCCTAGCCGCGGCGTTCTCGTCTCGGTGATCAGTGTCGCTCGTCGCGCAGGGGCGCCCGACCGGTGACCGGGGTTACTGGAGGGCCATCAGCGGTGGCGGACGTCGCCGGCGAGAGTACCGCGACGAGGCGCGGGACGTCAGAAGACTGGCGCCGACGCGAGTTCAGAGACGCCCGGGTAGACGCCCTCCGCACGCCAGACGTTGGCGCGAGCGCCCGCACGCGTCAGCGACAGTTGAATCGCGTTGCCCGCGCCGAGGCCGGCCAGTCGCTCCCGCAGACGCGGGTCGGCGAACTCGACGACGTGATACGTCGCGTGAGTCTCGCGCGCCCGGACGGTCAGTGCCCCGTGGTCGTTCATCGGCGACACGATTGTGAACATCTCTCCACTCATTCTCGACTTTTCGCAACTCACGTCCTCATTCATCGCGTGAGCGGGTATAAATGTACGGTATCAACCGAGATTACTGCCTGAAACTGTATAAGGCCACTAGGGTCGAACCAGCAATCCTATGCTATCCCGCCGGAAACTCCGGACATGGACCTGCTGCGGCGACTGTTCGGGGTCGACGACGGCGCCCCCCGGGTGGCGCTGTTCGTCGACGGCCCGAACGTCCTCCGGGACGAGTTCGACGTCGACCTGGACGACGTCCGGGAGGCGGCGAGGCGCCTCGGGCGGCCGGTCGCCACGCGGCTGTACCTCGACGAGCACGCGACGCCGGGGCTCATCCAGGCCGCGGAGGCTCGCGGGTACGAGGTGGTTCTCACGTCCGGCGACGTCGACGTGCGGCTGGCCGTGGACGTGACCAGGTTCGCAGTCGAGAGTCGCGCCGACGTCGTCGCCATCGCCTCCCGCGACACGGACTTCAAACCGGCCATCGAGACGGCGAACGAACTCGGATTACGGACCGTCGCCATCGCACCGGGGACTCACGGCCGGTCGGACGCGCTTCGCAACGCGGCCGCCGAGAGTCTGACCCTCGGGGAGTGAGCGGCCGCCGGTCCCGAACGTCCCCATCGACCGCCGGTCCGCGACCGCCCGGCTTTTGTCGCCACCGGGCGAGGAGACCACACATGGACGAACTGGAGACGCCGGTCCTCGACAACCACCTGCACCTCGACCCGGCGAGGGGACGCGGGATGGACGCCGTCGAGGACTTCCGGCGGATGGGAGGGACGCACCTCCTCGTGGTGAACAAGCCCTCGTGGCACCTCGACGTCGAGGCGGAGACGGGCGACGACTTCCGGGCCGTCTTCGAAGAGACGCTGGGGGTGGTCGCCCGGGCGGACGAGATGCTCGCGGGTCGCGCCTGGCCGGTACTGGGCGTCCACCCGGGGTTGATTTCGCGCCTCGTCGACGAACGAGACTTCGACCCCGCGGACGCGCGGGACCTGATGCAGGCGGGACTCGACGTCGCCGCCGAGTACGTCCGGGAGGGGCGCGCGCTCGCGCTCAAGTCCGGCCGCCCCCACTACGAGGTGTCGGACGCGGTGTGGGACGCCTCGAACGCGGTCCTGCGGCACGCGCTCTCGCTCGGCGCAGAGCGCGACTGCGCGGTCCAGTTGCACACCGAATCGAGCGAGGACCTGACCGACATCGCCGACTGGGCGGAGGAGCGCGGACTCCTCCCGGACCGGGTGGTGAAACACTACGCGAGCGGGCGCCTCGCCGGGCCGACGCCGAGCGTCATGAGCCGCGAGTCCTGGCTGGAAACGGCCGCGGAGCGGGGCGAGCCGTTCCTCATGGAGACGGACTTCGTCGACGACCCGGACCGGCCCGGCGCGGTGCTGGGCCCGAAGACCGTACCGCGTCGCGTCCGGTGGTTGCTGGAGAGCGGCTACGAGGGCGCCGTCCGGAACGCCCACGTCGAGACGCCCGCGCGCGTGTACGGCGTCGACACCGAGGCGACGCTGGACCGGTGACGCACCGGGCCGAGTTCGCGGTCCGTTCTCGCGCGTCCATCCTCGCGGGACCGGCGGGACGCCCCAGTCGACGGCTCCGACGAATCTGCTGGTTGACACGTAGGGCGTGGTACGCGCCTCGAACGCCCACGTCTCGGCGGGTGGCGCTCGAACCGAGATAGGAAAGGCCTTTGAATACTGGAACTGACCTTGTGGGTATGACCGAGGCCGAGGAATCGTTCTACACGGAAGAACGCTGGCAGAACTGGCTCACCCGCGTCGAAGAGGAGGACCTCGACCCGGAGAACGAAGACTCCGCGCGCCTGCTGTTGAACCTGCAGGACGACGCCGCCATCGCGGTGGCGAAGATTCTCTCCGCCTACGACGAGGGCGACCTGGACCAGGAAGCCGCCCTCGAAGAACTGGAAGAGGTACGCGAAATCGTCCTCAGCGAGGCGGAGTTCGACGACGAGGAGAAACTCATGCTCATCGACGGTGTCCAGACCAGCCTGGTCTGCGTCTTCTACGCCGCCGAGGAGTACATCGTCGGGGGGGCCGTCGAGGAGGGCGACGTCTCGGAGTTCGTCGTCGCGGCGTCCGAGGCCGAGAACGAAGACGACGTCGACGCGGCCCTGGGATACCTCGTGCAGGCGGGGACGCTCATCATCGACGGCGAGGAACTGGACATGGCCGTGGTCGAGGACCTCGAGTACGGCCTCGTCTCGGAGTGGGTCAACGGACTCGACAGCCTCCAGAGTGCGATGAGCGACCCCGAAGTCGTCGAGGAAGAAGACGAGGACTGACTCGGGGCGCCACGCGGGCGTCAGACGGCCAGCTAGTCTTTTTATTCTCTCGTTCTAATGTGTCGTCATGGGATTCGGGGGGGACGAGCGAGGGGTCACTGTCCAGATTGGAGCGGTGCTTCTGCTCGGCATCGTGGTCCTGTCGCTGTCTCTCTACCAGGTCACGGTCGTCCCGTCGGAGAACAAGCGAGTCGAGTTCGACCACAACCAGGAGGTCCAGGGGGACATGCTGGAGTTGCGAAACAGCCTGTTGCGCGCCGGTTCGTCCGGCGGTCTCCAGCCGACCACGGTGGCCGTGGGGACCCGGTATCCGACCCGGACCGTGTTCGTCAACCCGCCGCCGGCCAGCGGTCGCCTGGAAACGCTGCCGCAGGCGGACTTCGCCGTCGACAACGCGACGGCGACGGGCGAGACCGGCGACTTCTGGACCGGAACCGAACGGGCGTACTCGACGAGTGCAATCGTCTACAGGCCGGACTACAGCGTCTACCCGAACGCGCCGACGACGGCCTACGAGAGTTCGGTCCTGGTCAATCAGTTCGAGGAGAACACCAGCATCACGCTCTCTGACCAGGCGGTGGTCGACGGCAGGCGAATCACGTTCGTCACCGTGGCCGGGAACCTGTCGAAGGCGACGTCGGACACCGTGTCGGTCGACGCCAGACCGGTGAGCGCGGCGGGCGACAGGGTGAGCGTGACCGCGGCCGGTGGGGGCAACGTGACGCTCACCGTGCCGACGACCGTCGGGGCCGACGTCTGGCGGACCCGGTTGCTGGACGAGGAGATGGACACCGGGACCCCGGACGACGACAGGTACGTCTACGACGTACGGAACGTCACCGGGGAGCAGGCGGTGCGAATCGAACTGGAATCGGGGGCGACGTACGAACTCGAACTCGCGCGCGTGGGCGTCGGGACCGGCGTCACCAGCGAACGGGCGGCCTACCTGACCGTCGTCGACGCGCCAGCCACCCTGGCAACCGGCGAGACCGGACGCGTGGTGCTGGAAGTCCGCGACCGGTTCAACAACCCCGTCAGCGGCGTGACCGTCGACGGCGCGCCCGACGAGGACCTGAGCGCCCCAGAGGTGACGACGGGTCCCGACGGGCGGGCGGCCTTCGAGTACTCGAACCCCGACGCCGGGACGTACGAGGTGACGTTTACTTCCGACGACGCCGTCGACCCGGCGGGGAGCGGATTCGACGCGAGCACGCCCGAGAACGCGTCGGTCGAAATCGAGGTGCAGTCGGGCGTTGGGGGCGGTGATGGTGGTGGCGGTGGTGGGACGAGCGGAGACACCACTGACCCGACAGTAAATTCACTCTCGGCAACGGCCAAGAGTACAAGTGGAAAACAAAAGACGGCAGAAGAGATAATCTTCGAATACGATGTGAGTGACGATAGCGGAATCAGTGAGGTATTCCTCAAGGTTATGAACAGTAATGGCGCTGAACTCAATTCCACAACCCTCTCCAGGAGTGTGGCCACCGTCACGCTGCAATTCGAAGGTCAGGACCTCAACGGGAATAACAGGCATCTCACCGTCGAGGTTCGCGTGACGGACGCAAGTTCGAACAGTAACTCTCGTACCTGTTCCGGACAGATAGACACCGCGGACGATTCTATTTCTATGGCGGAGGGAGGAATTACCTGTACCTCCTAATCTCGACAGGTCCAGCAAAATCTTTCGACTTCGATATTCGAACTAGGAATTCCGGATTACCCCGGATCAGATTCCTACGGATCTGACATCTAATTGTCCGAAACCGTTCACTGACGACGCAAACCCGTCTCCACCACATCACTCCAATCACATCCTAGATTTGAGTACGCCCCTGGAGCCACGCTCAAACACGAGTGTTCGACGAACGTCGAAGTGTCTATCGACAAACCCAAATAGTCGGTGCAAATATGTAAACCCATGACAGCAGTCGGCATCGACGCCATCGACATCTGGACCGGGAAGCTCCGACTCGACCTGCCGAACACCTTCGCACCGGCGAAAGGCGAGGACCCCGAGAAGTACACCAAGGGCCTCGGCCTGGTGTCGTCGTCGTTCCCCGACGTCTACGAGGACATCGTCACGATGGGCGCGAACGCGGCAAAGCGCCTGATGGACCGCAAGGGGCTCACCCCCGACGACATCGGGCGCATCGACGTGGCCACCGAGAGCGCCTTCGACAACTCCAAGCCCGTCTCCACCTACATCGCGGGCGCGCTCGAACAGGTCTACGACGCGGACTTCCGGCACGCGAACAAGGGCGAGCGGAAGTTCGCCTGCATCTCGGGCACCCAGACCATCGACGACGCCTACAACTGGATCAAGGCCGGCCGGAACCGCGGCAAGTCGGCGCTGGTCATCGCCACCGACACCGCGCTGTACGCGCGCGGCGACCCGGGCGAGGCGACGCAGGGAGCCGGGGCCGTGGCCATGCTCATCTCGGAGGACCCCAGCGTGATGGAGCTCTCGACCGAGCAGGGGTACGGCAGCATGGACGAGACGGACTTCCTGAAGCCCAACCAGCAGTTCCCGAGCGTGGACGGTAAGCGGTCGATGCAGGTGTACCTGGCGCGGATGCGCGAGGCGCTCGAAGACTACGAGAGCGTCGCCGGGCGCACGCACCCCGACGAGTTCGCGTACATCCCGTTCCACACGCCGTTCCCCGGGATGGTCCGCAAGGCCGGGCTCCTCGGCTACCGGCACATGATCCGCGACACGGAAATCGAGGACGAACTCGCCGACGAGATCGGACGCCAGCCCCGGGAATCGGAGTTCGAGAACTGGGACGACTACGAGGAGGCCATCCGGGCGTACATGGACGACCTGAAAGGGACCGACCAGTACCGGACCTGGTACGACCAGGCAATCAATCCGACGCTGAGCATCTCCCGGAAGGTCGGCAACTGGTACACCGGGTCCGTCCACATCGCCCGAATCAGCGCTCTCAAGGCCGCCGCGGAGACCGGTCGCGGACTCACCGGCGAGAAGCTCCTCGTCGGGTCCTACGGGTCGGGCGCCCAGGCCGAGATTCACGCCGAAACCGTCCAGGAAGGGTGGCGAGACGAGATACAGTCGCTGAACGTCGAGGAACAACTGGACCGTCGGTACGACCTCTCGTTCGACGAGTACGAGAAGATTCACGACGTCCACAACCACGAGAAGGACGTGGAAGTCGAGGAGTTCACCCAGCCCCGCGGCGAGTTCGTCTTCACCGGCTGGGGGCGCATGAACGAGCGCAAGTACGAGTACGTCGAGTGAGGAGAGTCGCGGTCTGAAACGCTGCGTTCCGTTTACTTCGTTCCCGGCCCTGGAGTGGGACGGGTGGTACGATGGCTGACCGCTCCGAAGACGCCGACGACTCGCACAGTGTCACAGACACCGTCGCGTCGTTCGCGAGACAGTGGAGCGTGTGGCTCGTGACCCTGTTCCTCCTCGGCGTCGCCGCGTGGTCCTACGGGCCGACGGACGAGGCGCCCGCGGCCTACCCGGCGGTGTTCGCCGTGTACGCGGCGCTTGCGACCCTCTACGGCCTGGAGAAGATGAGCGCGGCGCCCAGCCCCGTGAGTCGAACCCTCCGGTACTGAACTCGCTGGTCCTGACGGCCTGACGGAAAGACAGCGAGAACCGGTACGGTCGTCGGTCACGTCGACTCGCCGTTTCTGGACGCCGAGGGCTCGTCCAGGTCGTCCGCGGAGGAGGGAGACCCGTCGACCGGGTCCTGGCGAATCTGGATGTCGACGGTGAACCCGCCGTTCTCGATGGTGAAATCGAGTTCCTGCAGCTTCGTCCGGTAGGTCTTGTAGTGGTGTCCGTCGGGGTCGACCGCACGCTCGTGAGTCATGAAGTCGAACTCCTCCAGCGCGTTGAGTCGGCGGTAGACCGTCGGGAGAGACGACTCGCACTGCGCCGCGAGTTCCTCGGCCGACACGGGCTCTGCGCTGGCTAGCACGAGAATCTCCCGCGCCAACTCGTTCCCGAACACGTCGAAGACGTCCTCGGGTTCCCATTCCTTGCTCACGTCGCAACGTCTAGTCGCTCCGGAGTGAAGGGCTCGGTGGCCGTTTTCGGGAATCGAAACTGTCCACCAGGTTCGAGTATCCGTCCTGACAGGGAGAGAGCGCGGGGTCGGGGAACTGCGGCGGTTGAACGACCCGTCCGCGCCGCCCGGGCGATTACGGGAGGGCCCGCAGGTCGTCCAGCATCGCGTCGAGGTCCCGGTTGGAGATGGCCAGCGAGAAGCCGTCGATGGTCGCCAGACTCGGCGCGTGCTCCCAGAGGTCCTCGCGTTCGAGGCCGTGGAGGACGACGGCCGTCGGCGTGGGGTTGACCACCCGCATCGCCACGAGGGGCGACTCGCCCCGGGTGACGTTTGTGAAGACCAGCGCTCTGCTGGTCGACTGCCCGTAGAGGCGGTAGAACTCCTCGCTCGAGAGGCGGGTGATGGCCTCGATGCTGTCGATGACGGTGTGGCCGCTGATTCGGTCCTGATTCCCGCGGACGAGTTCCGTCGCCTCCATCGCCTCGTAGAGGCGTTCGAGCGGGATGGAGGTGGGATACTCGCGGAGGTCCTGGACGATGTCGCCCTCGAACCCGGCCGAGATGACGCGGGCGTACTGGCGGATGCGGCCGCCGCCCCGGGCCTCGTCGATGTCCAGTAAGGCCTCGACCATCCGGCGGACGACGCCGATGCCCGGACTCTCCCGGCGTCCGCTCTCGTAGTCCGAGACGACGGACGAGGAGACGTCGAGTTTTCCCGCCAGGTCCGTCTGGGAGACGTCGAAGTCTGTCCGCCACTTCCGGAGGGTCGCCCCGGGGTCGTCGCTCAGAGTTATCTCGCCCGCGATGCGTCGGGCAAGTTCCTCGCGTGGCGACGTGCTCACGCCGCCGTCCCCCTCCCGGCGCGTCGTCGACTCATGGTATGCTGTGAGCCGGTGCCGGCAAAAAGTGTACCGAAACCGCTGTTCGACAGACGCCGAAACCTCGGGGAGACGGCGTGTCGCCGGGAGTGACGCTCTCAGCCGTCGCGCGAGACGCTCGGAACTGGATTCCGGCGGGCAACCACTAAAGAGGGTCGTGAGTGAACGCGTGAGCATGGAGGTCAGACCGTACGAGCCGTCCGACGCCGACGACCTGTGGGAGCTCAAGGAGGGGTTCGAGCGGACCATCGGAAGCGAAACCGGCGACGAGTCGAAGACCGCGCTGTACGACGAGAAGCTGACAGACGACTACCGCCACCGCTACCTCGGGTGGGTGGCTCGGTGCATCGCGGCGGACCCCAGGGTCGTCCTCGTGGCCGACGACGGCGAGTCCCTGGCCGGGTACGCCTTCCTCCTCCCCGACACGATGGCGATGATATGGGACGCCGCGGTGCTGAACGAACTGTACGTGCGCCCCGACCACCGCGGCACCGGCGTCGCCGACGACCTTCTCGGAGCGGCGCTCGACGTCGCCCGCGAACAGGACCTCCCCCTCGACAGGGTCGTCCTCGACGTGGACCCCGCGAACGAACGGGCCCGCGCCTTCTACGAGCGCTACGGGTTCACCGGATGGGGAGAGATGGTCGCCAGGGACCTCTGACCGGCGAATTTGGCCGACGGGCCGGGCCGGGCCGGACGGAGGGGACTGCCGACGGACTGGTCTGGACGAATGGCGGGGATTGCCGACGGACTGGTCGGGACGGACGGCAGGGGCTGTCGACGGACGCTCCTCCGGAGCGAATCGGCATAATTGCTAGACGTAACGATTCGAATACTAGTCAGTAATCTCGCAGGTTTAAGCGAGTGCCCACGTAACAATCGTTCATGGCGTTCGACGTCGGAAGCGTGCTCCGTCGGGCCGTGGCACGAACTGTCGGAACCAGCGGACTGCTGTTCGTCGGCATGCTGTTCGTCCTGGGCAGCATCAACACTGCGGTTACGAACAGCGTGGGCGTACCGATGCCGCGTCCCGTTGCCGCGCCCTCGTATCGGTTGCCCGTCGAGCTGTCGCTCGAAGTGGCGGGCACTGTGTCGCTCGCAGTCGGCCTCGTGACGCTGTACGTCACGATGGCCGCGATTCGGACGTTCGTCAGAGACGAGAGAGAGACGATTCCCGGGGCGGTGTTCACCAGGAACGCGGTCGTCGCCTACGTGAACTTCGTCGTCGGCGGGTTCTTCTTCGCGGCGGCCGTGTTCACGGGACTGCTGTTGTTGCTGTTGCCCGGACTGTTCGTGTTCGCCACGCTCGGGTTCTGGGCGGTGTACGTCGCCGTCGAGGACGAGAACTTCGTCGCCGGCCTCAGGGACAGCTGGTCGCTCACCGACGGGCACCGACTCGAACTGCTGGCGCTCGTGCTCGCACTGGTCGCCATAAGCATCGCCGTGAACGCGGTGTTCGGCGTGGCGGACGTCGCTATCGGCGGCGCCGTGGGACTCCTGGTTTCGCAGGTCGGGACCGCGCTGAGTTCCGTGTTCTCGCTGGCGACGCTCGCGCAGGCGTACCTCCAGCTCAGCGGAGTCGAAACCGCGGCGGCCGGGTCGCTGTAGGGGCGTCTCCGACACGGCCCGCGTTCGGCTCACCCGAAGGACAGTTCGGGCACCGCGCCGCCGGTCGCTTCGCGCCACTCCTCGCGCGTGACCGACCACCGGCGGACGTCCACGACTGACCCGTCCGCGTTGGCGACGCCGTTGCGAATGGTCCCCTCCTCGCGCCCCCCGAGGTCCGAGACGTACCGTTCCACCGCCCGGGCCGACCGCTCGTTCGCCACGTCGGTCACTACGGCTACCACCTCCAGGTCCAGCACGTCGAAGGCCACGGCGACGAGCGCTTTCGCTCGTTCGCCGGAGTAGCCCCGCCCCCAGAACCGCTTTCGAAGCCAGACGCCCAGCGTCCCGCGGCGCCGGTCCCAGTCGACGTCGATGCCGGTCACGCCGGCGAAGGTTCCGGCCCCCTCTTCGCCGTCACGTGGATGGATGGCGTAGTGGGCGCCGGTCGCGTCGTTCCACTGCTCGGCGACGTCGGCGAGAAAGTCGGCGGTCACCTGGGGCGTCTCGTGGGGGTCCCAGGTGAGGTACTGGGTCACCGCGTCGATGGACGGGTCCCCGGAACAGACCGCGTAGAACTCGTGGAGGTCGACGGCGTCCGAGAGGGGGCCCGAGAGTCGTAGCCTGTCCGTCACGACCGTCGAGGGGAACATGCCTGGACATCGCCGCCGGCGTGCAAAAGGATTCAGGGAGTGTGGGACTGCGTAACGGGACATTGACCTCCTCCTCCGCTTGAAGACGGAGGAATCCGACCATCGGATTCGGACTGTCGCAGTCCTCCGGTTCCAACCCGCACTCGGAGGGAACCGGCGACACACCGGGGGAACTCTCGTTTGTCTCCCTCGTAGGGCTGTGGCCCGGCCAATGAGGCCCCATCGGAGTCCGTGTCATTGCCGTGCGAACCACCGCCGGTTCGCCACCCCTTGTGGTTCGGGGACGGCATCTCACCGACTCCGTAGCGTCCGTGCCAACAGGGGTCACGGATGTAAATCCACCGGGACAAGCGTGGCTGTTGTCCGCTCGACCCCCGCCTAAAGACGGGGGTATGCGCTCGCATTTCTATCAGAGACGGGGCGTGTCCAGTTCGAACGGGGGCGGCTGGGTGGCGTCGGCGTCAGTGAAACCGTACTCCCGGGCCAGCGAGCCAGTCGTGTAGACGCCGCCGGACGTCTCCAGCACGTCCGGGTCGGTGCGAGCGCCCCCAGGGCGCGCCCGACGTAGGCCGGCGAGCGAGCGTCAGCCGGCGGGTCCTCGCCCGACACCGCTGCTGGCGTCGGTGACGGCGGGACCGCCTCGGCAGGTCAGTCGTGCAGCGAGTACGTCGTCCAGGACAAAGCGGGGGCTGACCGCCCCGGCGGGACGCGCTCCGCAATCACTAAACGCGCCCTCGCCGTTGCTCCGGTAATGACCGACTGGACGGAGACGTACCGTCCCACGACGCTCGCCGAAGTCCGCGGCAACGACAAGGCCCGCGACGCCCTGAAGGAGTGGGCCGAGACCTGGGACGACCACGGGGAAGCCGTCGTGGTCCACGGCAGTCCGGGGGTCGGGAAGACCTCGGCCGCGCACGCGCTGGCGGCGGACATGGGCTGGGAGACGGTCGAACTCAACGCCTCGGACCAGCGGACGGCCGACGCCATAGAGCGTTTCGCGGGGCGGGCCGCCCGGAACGCGACGCTGGCCGGGTCCCTCGACCAGACTGGTTCGAACGACCCGGCCCGGGGACGACAGCTCATCGTCCTCGACGAGGCCGACAACATCCACGGCGTCACAGACCGCGGCGGGACGCGGGCCGTCACGGACCTCGTCAAGGAGGCGTCACAGCCGATGGTTCTCATCGCCAACGAGTACTACGAGATGAGCCGTGGGCTCCGCAACGCCTGCCGGGAAATCCAGTTCCGCGACGTCTCGGCGCGGTCTATCGTGCCGGTGCTCAGGGACATCTGCCGACGGGAGGGCGTCGACTACGACGACGACGCCCTGGACGCCATCGCCGAGGAGAACAGCGGCGACCTGCGGTCGGCCATCAAGGACCTCCAGGCCGCCGCCGAGGACGCGCAACGCCTGACCGTCGAGGACGTGGTGACCGGGCAGCGAGACCGGTCTATCGGCATCTTCGAGTTCCTCGACCGGGTCCTCCAGGAGCAGGCCCCCCGCGACGCGCTCCAGTCGGCGTACGACGTCGACGAGACGCCCGACGACCTCACGAAGTGGGTCGCGGAGAACGCTCCGAAGGTCTACGAGGGCGACGAACTCGCCCGGGCCTACGACCACCTGGCGAACGCCGACCGGTGGCTGGGTCGCGTGCGCGCCACGCAGAACTACAGCTACTGGCGGTACGTCTCGGACAACGTCGCGGCGGGCGTCGCGGCGTCCCGTGACGGCACGAAAGGCGGGTGGACCCGGTGGTCGCGCCCGCAGTTCTGGCCCACGTCCGACAAGACGACCGACGAGGTGGTCCGGAAGGTCGCCGCCTCCGCGGGCGTGAGCATGGACACCGCCCGCCGGGAGGTCCTTCCGTTCCTCTCGGCGCTGACCCACCACTGCAAGCCGCGTGAGACGACCGTCGCCATGGCCGCCTGGTACGACTTCGACGAGGCCGAGGTGTCGCTGGTCACCGGGAGCGGCGAGTCGACCAACAAGGTCCAGTCCATCGTCGAGGACGCACAGGCGCTCCGGGAGGACGAAATCGAAGCCCACGCCGGGGGCGCGTTCGAGCAGACCCGGCGGGCAGCCGACGGCGAGGACGAATCCGACGCGGACGAGGGGGACGACGACGGCCAGTCCTCGCTCGTCGACGCGGTGGCCGGAGACGACGAGGACGCGGTCGACGACGCGGATGGCGAGGCCGATGGGGACGACGACCCGCCGGACGACGTCCTCGGTGACCCGAACGGGGACCACGAGGAGGGAGACGCCCGGGAAGAAGCGGCCGAGGACGACCAGCAGTCCGGGTTGAGCGACTTCTTCTGAGCGACGCACCGCGTATCTCGACGACCCCGCAGCCTCGAATCCGCGGCGGTTCGCAACGCCGACGTCGACCAGGCTCTCCCGCGCATCGGCCTCGTCGGAATTATTTCGACCCAGACACAGCGGGGCACGCCGTCCGCTCGAATCAGGGGAATTCGGTCACCCGGTCACCGGACGACCGGGACACGGCAGAGGGCCTGGAGCGGTGCGGTCCGCCTCAGTTCCCGCCGTTGCCGCGGACGACTTCGTACGGGCGCATCATCTCCTGGTCCTCGTGTTCGAGGATGTGGCAGTGCCAGACGTAGCGTCCGGAGAAGTTGCCGAACCGGGCGATGATGCGAACCGTCTCGCCGGCGTACACACTGACGGTGTCCTTGTTCCCGCGTTCGTTCTGTTCGGGCGGCTGGGTGCCGTCACCCCGCCCGATGACCTGGAAGTCGACCAGGTGGAGGTGTATCGGGTGCGCGTCGCCCGTGTGGTTCACCAGTTCCCACACTTCGGTCGTGCCCAGTTGCGGTTTCGTGACGACGTCGTCGTTCCAGTGTTCGTACTCGCCGTCGTTGCCCTCGTCGAGGAGGTGGGTGTCCAGCCCCGACGGGTCACTCTCGGGCGAGACCAGTCCCATCTGCCGCGTCTGGACCGTCGCGCTCTCCGAGAATCGCTCCGGGTTGGGCAGGTTGAGCGCCGTCGGGTCCACGGTGGGGTCCTCAGGGTCCGTGTCCCGCACGCGGAACTGCGCCAGTTCGGGGAGGTTGGTCCCGGTGTCGCCGGGACTCCCGAACGGGAATCCGGCGTCGTTAGTGACGGTCAGCGTCTCCCCGGCGTGGTCCGAGAAGTCCACGAGGACGTCCGCCCGTTCAGCGGGACCGAGCAGCAGTGAGTCGTCTGGTCCCACGGGCACCACGTCCTCGAGGAACCCGAGGTCGGTCCCTATCTGGTAGATTGTGGGAACGTCCGTCTCATCGGACGCCGTGTCGTTCCGCAACTGCACGTTGAAGAACCGCCCGTTCGACCCGTTCAGGATACGGAACCGGTACTGGGCCGGGTCGACCTCGAAACTGGGCCACGCGAGGCCGTTGACCACCGACACGTCGCCGGACACCTCCGCCTCGAAATCGGCGGGGTACTTGTACTCTCCTTCCGGCCCTTCGTCCCCGTTGTGGAACGCCCTGTCCTGGAAGAGAATCGGCACCTCGCGGTCCCCGTCCGGCAGTCCGAGTCGCTCCTCCTGCGGCCCTCGCAGGATGTAGAAGCCCGCGAGTCCGGCGTAGACGTTCATCCGGGTGAGGCCGAGGGCGTGGTCGTGGTACCACAGCGTCGCCTCGTCCTGCCGGTTCGTGTAGTCGTACACGTCCTTGACGTACTGCGGTCCCGTGACGCCGCCCGGCGATGTCCACTGCTCGGGAAGCCCGTCGCTCGCGGACTCGACGTGGAGGCCGTGCGCGTGGGTCACCGCGCGGACCTCCGGGAACTCCTCGGGACCGCCGAACTGCTCTTCTGCCCACTCGGGGTACCGCTCCTCGTAGTCCGAGAGTTTCGTCCCGTGAACGGCCGTGTCGACGTCGAAGATGTGACTGGACGGGAGCTGGTTGTCGAACTCGACTCTCGCCCGCTGGTTCACGCGGGCCTCGATGGTCTTCCCCGGGAACTGTCCCTCGCTGTCGCCCGGACCCTTGTATCCCCAGACCGGCGTGTCTGGAATCTCATCGTGGTGGGAGTGTGTCCCCTCCGCCATCTCGATGTGGTAGTACGGAGCGCCCTGATGGGTCCCGGACGAGGACATGACCCCTGGTATCGCGTCCTCTATCTGGACCGTCTGCCAGCCGATGTCGTCGAGACCGAATCCCGGCGACGTCAGGTCGATTGCCGCTACCGACGTCGCGGAAAGCGGTAGCATCGATGCCGCTCCGAGCGCTGCGCCTGTCTTGAGGACCGTCCGGCGGTTCACCCGCGGTCGGCCGCTCTCGTTTTCGTCTGTTGTCATCGCCAATTTCCGGGCCTTCGTCGGAGAGTATTGCTCGTCGTTCCCTCGTCCGCGACGACCCGGAATAATGTCAATTGGCTAAGTAAAAAGGTATGGACCTAATTACGGACCTTGTCGTGAGATTATTACAGAACGTTCGCCTGTAAGTAATTGGCCAGTTGCCAGGACGTGGTCGCTACTGGGTTCGGACGCTCGTCCGTGATTGTTTCACGCGTTAACAGTCTTATCTAGCGGCGTGACGGGTGAAGCGAGCAGGAGCGATAACACGATAATATATTATTAATTTTATAGGTAGATAGTGACGGAGGCAACGGGGAGACGGAACGCCCCCGTAGGTTTTTGTGCGGGAACGATGGCACTGTGGTATGCGCGCCGTCGTCCTGCAGGAACACGGCGAACCGCTCGAAATCGCAGACGTGGACCCCCCGGACCCCGACCCGGACGGGGCCGTGGTCGAGGTGGACGCCTGCGGCATCTGCCGGAGCGACTGGCACGCCTGGCAGGGGCACGGCGAGTGGGTCGGGGACCAGGTTCCGCCGGGGCAGGTGCTCGGACACGAACCGGCCGGGCGGGTGGTCGCGGTCGGAGACCGAGTCGAACGACTCGACGAAGGCGACAGGGTGGCGGTGCCGTTCAACCTGGGGGACGGGCGCTGTCAGCAGTGTCTCAACGGCCACGGGAACGTCTGCGAGGACGGCCTGGCGCTGGGATTCCAGCCCGAGGCGCCCGGCGCGTTCGCCGAACAGGTACACCTCCCCGCCGCAGACTACAACGCGATGCGGCTCCCGGAGGGCGTGGCGGCGCGGGACATGGCGGCGCTGGGATGCCGGTTCATGACCGCGTTCCACGCGCTGGCCCACCGCGCCGACGCCGGGCCGGGCGACTGGGTCGCGGTTCACGGCTGTGGCGGGGTGGGCCTCTCCGCGGTCCACGTCGCCGACGCGGTCGGCGCCAGAGTCGTCGCGGTGGACGTGCGCGAGGCGCCCCTGGCGCTCGCCGCGGACCTCGGTGCCGACGTGACTCTCGACGCGCGCGACGCCGACCCGGTCGAGGTGACCCGCGAGGTGCGGGACGTCACCGACGGCGGCGCCCACGTCTCGGTGGACGCGCTCGGAATCGCCGACACCTGCCGGAACTCGGTGTTCTCCCTGCGCCGACGCGGGACCCACGTCCAGGTGGGCCTCACCACCGACGAGGAACGGGGCGAGGTGTCCATTCCGGTCGAACGACTGGCGATGCAGGAGGCCGACTTCCTGGGCGCGCGGGGGATGCCTCCCACGCGGTTCGACGAACTGCTGGGCCTGCTGCAGGCCGGCGACGTCGACCCGGGACGACTGGTCAGTCGGGAGGTGTCGCTGGAAGACGTGCCCGACCGACTGGCGGCGATGAGCGACTACGGGACGACGGGCGTCGAAGTCGTGACCGAGTTCTAGGCCGAGAGCGGTCCGGTGCGGGTCGCCGCCGGGTCAGAGAAGCTTCGAGAGGAACTGCTTCGCCCGGTCGGTGTCGGGGTCCGAGAAGAACTCCCTGGGAGCGCCGGACTCGACGAGGCGGCCATCGGCCATCAGGACGACCCGGTCGCCCACCTCGCGGGCGAATCCCATCTCGTGGGTCACCACCATCATCGTCATGCCCTCGTCCGCCAGGCTTCGCATCACGCCGAGCACCTCGCCGACGAGTTCCGGGTCGAGCGCGCTCGTCACCTCGTCGAACAGCATCACCTTCGGGTCCATCGCCAGCGCCCGGGCGATGGCGACTCGCTGCTGTTGCCCGCCGGATAGCTGGTTCGGGTACGAGTCGGACTGGGCGGCCAGTCCCACCCTGTCGAGTAACTCCTCGGCGCGTTTGCGGGCCGTCGTCTCGTCCAGGCCTCGG
>JBEPXT010000007.1:0-53832 GCA_041641795.1 Salinigranum sp. | reverse complement strand
TGGAGACGCCCGAACTCCTCACCGAGAAGGTCGAGCGCTACCAGGACGAGTACGGCCTGGACGCCGGCCTCGCCGAGCAGGTGGCCTACGGCAGGCGCATGTCACTGTTCGAGGAGGCAGTCGACCGGGGCGTCGACGCCACCCTGGCCGCGGGGACCCTGGAGAGCACGCTCACCGAACTCCGACGCGACGGCGTCCCCGTCGAGAACCTGCCCGACGAGACGCTGCTAGCGGTGCTGTCGCTGGTCTCCGACGGCGACCTGGCCAAGGAGGGCGTCACCGACGTGCTGACGACGGTGGCCGAGAATCCGTCCCTCTCCGCGGAGGAGGCAGTCGAGGAGGCGGGACTCGCCGGCGTCGACGAGGCCGAAGTCCGGGAGACGGTCCGTGACGTCGTCGACCGGAACGCCGAACAGGTCGAGCGACAGGGGATGGGCGCGTTCTCGGCGCTGATGGGCGAGTGTATGGGCGCCCTGCGGGGCAAGGCCGACGGCGAAGTTGTGAGCCAGGCGCTGCGCGAGGAGATTCAGCGCCGCGCCTGAGTCGCGGCCGAGACTCCCCGTCGCTGCACTCACGGCTCGACCGGCGACGCGACTCCGCGGTCGTTCGATTCGAAAGGAAGTCCGCCGGAGGGGACGAGTCGGTCTGACAGGACTGTGGACACCGGCGGACGTGTATACGGTCTCCTGTCGGGTATTTAAAACTTTTTTCTGCGGAATGTCGGTCGGGGATTTCGTCGGGCGCGGACCGGCGGCGAACGTTCTATGAGACGGCGACGCGATGGTGGGACCATGCCCCGGTTCTTCGAGGACATCGAGGACGGAGAGACGGCGACGTTCGGAAGCTACGAGGTCACGGCGTCCGAAATCGTCGAGTTCGCGGAGCAGTACGACCCGCAGTGGTTCCACACGGACCCGGACCGCGCCGCTGAATCGATGTACGGCGGGCTCATCGCGAGCGGGTGGCACACGGCCGCGATGACGATGCGGATGCTCGTCGACAACTACCTCGGGGACGTCGCCTCCGTCGGCGCGAAGGGACTCGAAGAGCTCAGGTGGCGTCGTCCGGTGGAACCGGGGGACGTGCTCTCGGTGCGTACGGAGGTCGTCGAGAAAGTCCCGGAGCGGTCCGACAGGGGGCTCCTCAGAGTCCGGACCGAGACGTCGAATCAGGAGGGAACGACCGTGCTCGCCTGGACTGCGCTCGTGATGGTGGCGAGGCGGGACGCCGACGGCTGACGCCGCCCGGGTCCGTCGCAGTCACGACTGTTCGACCGGGTCGTCCGGCGCCCGGCGGTCCTGGAATCGGTCGTGCGCCCGCCTGAACAGGCCGGTCAGGGTCGACACCTCGCGGTCGGTCGGGTGCGCCCGGCCCACCAGTCTGCGCACCATCCGCGCCGTCTTCTCACGCTTGTGGTCGCGGTACTCCACGTCGTCGAGGAACTGCCGGAAGAACTCGTAGAACCGCTCGATTTCGGCCTCCGACGCGCGGTAGCGCTCGACGTCCGGCAACTGCGTCTCGTCGACGGTGAGGTCCCGGAGTTCGTACAGGACGACGGTGGCCGCCTGGCCGAGATTCAACACCGGGTACTCGGCGCTGGCCGGGATGCTCCCGATTTCGTCCAGCCGCGAGAGTTCGTCGTTGTTCAATCCCCGGCCCTCGCGGCCGAACACGAGGGCGGTTCTGGTGTCGACCGCCTGGAGGCTCTCGGCGAGTTCAGCGGGCGTCTTGAACGGGAACCTGACGTGCCGACGGCTGTCCTCGTTGGTGATGGCGGTGAACCCGACGGTGTGGTACGTCTCCACCACCTCGTCGAAGGTCACCTCCTCGGCGTTCGGGAGCACGTCCTCCCTTGCGTGGCCCGCGAAGCCGTAGGCCTCGCCGTCCGGTTCGAGTTCCGGCGGGTCGACGAGTTTCAGCTCCGAGAGCCCGAAGTTCTTCATCGCGCGGGCGATGGTTCCAACGTTCCCCGGCGTCTCCGGTTCGACCACGACGACCACCGGCTCGTGCCTGCTCATGAGGGGTACTCGCGGTCCAGGTCCACGTCGTCCAGGTCGAGTGGGTCCGCGTCCGCCCCCTCACCGTCGTCCGCGTCGCCCTCGTCGTCGCCGGCCCGGGCCGCCGACTCGCGGAGGTCGATGCGCTGCGTTTCGACGCCCGACTCGAGGCGGTCCTGAATCTCCTCTGGGTCCGGCGGGTCGGGCATGTTCTCGGGGTCGGTGTCGACGTGTTCCGGCCCGTCGAACTCCTCGGGGGCCCGGCCTCCCTCGTCGAACCACTCGTGGAAGGCGGCTTTGAACGCCTCGGTCCCGCGGCGGTCCGCGCCCCCGGCCTCGCGGTACCAGTAGAAGAAGTCGCGCTCGTGGTCGTCACAGAGGACGATTTCCTCGAACGGTTCGCCGTAGACGACGGCGGCGACTCCGCAACGCTGTTTCTCCTCCTCGCCGTGGACGAGATAGCAGGCGTCGCAGGGTCGCTCCATGAGTCTCGGGAGCCGGATGACCCGCTTTCTGTCCTCGGCCGGCATCTCCTCCAGCATCTTGAACTCGCCGTCCTCGGTGAACACGTTGGACTCCTCGAAGCGCCACCCGCGGAGTCCGATGCTGACCTTGCCCATCGTACACAGGTAGTCAATCGGCAGATAAAAACTGCGTGAATCGCCGCGTGGCGTCGCCGACCGACCGCGGGCGTTCACCGACTCCCGCTGACCCAGACTCGCTGTGCCCGGGACACCGGTTGGCATATGTCCGTGGGGTCCTACGGCCGGACTATGCGAAACGTGGACGCCGCGGGCCTCGGAATCGGAGACGACCACCCGCCGCGCATCATGGGCGTGTTGAACCTCAGCACCGAGTCGCCCTACAAACCGAGCGTGTTCGACGACGCGGGGGCCGCAGCCGAGTACGTGGACGAGGACCTGGTCGCCGAGGGGGCAGACATCGTGGACGTGGGCCTCGAATCGGCGAACAAGCGGTTCGAGACGCTGTCGGCCGAGGAGGAACTGGAGCGTCTCGACACCGCCGTCGAGGTGCTCGAGAGCGTCTCCAGCGACCCGGTGTTCTCCATCGAGACCAGGTACCACGAGGTGGCCGACAGAGCGCTCTCCCGCGGGTTCGACGTGGTCAACGACGTCTGCGGGTTCGCCGACCCGGAGATGCCCGCGGTCTGCTCGGACCACGACGCGGCCGTCGTCAAGATGGCCAGTCCCCCGAACCTCGACCGGCCCGGCGCCGTCGAGCAGGTCGACGACATCTACGCCGCACTCCAGCGCGAGGGGTTCACGGACAAGACCATCGTCGACCCCGCGTTCGGCGGGTGGAGCGAGGAGAAGACGCTCGACGACGACCGGGAGACCTTCCGGCGCCTGCGCGAGTTCCGCGGCCTCGGCCGCCCCATCCTGGTGTCGATAAACCGCAAGAACTTCCTCCGGAAACTCCTCGACCGGCCCACCGAGGAGGCGCTGGCGGTCAGTCTCGCCGCCACCTCGATGGCGGTCGAACGAGGGGCGCACGTCGTCCGAACCCACGACGTGCGCGAGACCCGCGACGCCGCACGCATCGGCCACGAGTTCGCTCGACGGCGCACCCGGTCGGACGGCGCGGTGAGCGTCGAGGAACTCGACGTGACCGGGCCCCGGGAGGCCGCACGTCACATAGAGCGCATCGGCGGCGAAGTCGGTGCCGCCGGCGAGAGCGTCGTGCGCGTCTTCGAGTTCGGCGGCCTCTCCCGGGCCGACGGCGAGGCGCTGGCGGACGCCGCGGCGGAGGCCGGCGCGACGTTCGTCCCGGGCGACGGGCGGGCAATCCTCATGGGAACGCCGATGACGCTGATGATGACGACCGGCGGGGTCCGTGACGCGTCCGACGACCTGCAATCGGCCGCGGAGGTCGTCAGGAACGCGATGGCGGACGAGGCCCCGGGGGGTCGCTGAGTACGGAAAACTTATGCCGAAAGATAGTAAACCGGGGACTTGTACGCCGGAAGGGCACTCGGGTAGGGGTACTTGGTGCCATTCCGGCCGACACACTATTCCATCCGCTGAGCCGCTTGTACGTCCCCTGACGCGCCGAACCCCTCGTCGCGGAGTCGGCCCCGGAGCGCGTCGTTTCGACGACACGTGTCAAATTCCTGAATTGCGTCTCGGCCGCGCCGGTGGCGACTGATGCGGTTCGAGGAGTGGAACCCGGTGTACGAACAGATTCTCGACGACTTGGGGTTCGACCGGGTCGCGGACGAACGGGCGCGTGACGTTCTGGCCGACCTGGCGCGGCCGTTCGACCTGAATCGGGTCGACGTTCGCGGCGGTCACGTGGCCGTAGCCGGGGCGGGGCCATCGCTTCGAGACGAGGCGGGGCAGGCGGCCGACGCAGACGCCGTCTTCGCCGCCTCGACTGCGGTCGATACCCTCGCCGACCACGGCGTCGAGACCGACCTGATGGTGACGGACCTCGACAAGAACCCGAAAACCGCGCAGGGCCTGACCGAGGCCGGCGTTCCCGTGGCGGTTCACGCCCACGGGGACAACGTCGCCGCCATCCGGGAGTGGGTCCCCCGCTTCGACCCGGAGTTCGTCCTCGCGACGACGCAGGCCGCGCCGACCGGACCGGTCCAGAACCTCGGCGGGTTCACCGACGGCGACCGGGCGGCGTTTCTGGCCGACCACCTCGGTGCGGCCCGCCTCTCGTTCGTGGGGTGGGACCTCGACGACCCGTCGGTCGGACCCGCGAAGGCGAAGAAACTCGCGTGGGCCGAGCGACTGCTGTTCTGGCTAGAGCGCCGGCGCGGCGACCGATTCGCCGTACTCGACGGCCGACGCGACGACGTCGCAGTCGTGGGCGAGCGTCCGGACCGCGGGTCGGACGGTCGGTAGACCGCCCGGTCAGGCGCTGTCGTTGAAGCGGCGGTTCGTCGACAGCGGTGCGTCCCCGGGTTCGCCGCGGACGAAGTGCCCCGCGGGGTTGACTTCGTCGTCGCGTTCCATGCTCAGGAGTTCGATGAACCACGCCTCGTGTTCGACCTCCTCCTGGAGGATTCGCTGGGCCATGTCGTACGTGCGCGGGTCCTTGCCCCGGGTCATGTCACAGACGTCGGCCCAGGTGCGGATGGCACAGCGCTCCGCTTCGAGCAGGACTTCGAGGATGCGCTCCGCGTTCGGGTCGTCGGGTAGCTCCGCGTCCGGACACGACGCCCGGTCGGCGAACTCCCGGATGTCGTTCGGAATCATTCCGCCGAGTTCGTACACCCGCGGGAGGACCAGTTCGAAGTGCGCGCGGTCCTCGAGGCGGGCGTCCTCGCAGATTTCCTTGTAGTCCTCGTGGCCGGCGAGGTGCATCCGGAGGTTGCTGTAGTAGTAGTAAGTCGTGAACTCCGCGGCGATAGCGTCGACCAGTTTCTCCCGGAGGGCTTCGGGGTCGATACCCCGATCGCGGAGCACCTGCAGTCCGACGCGGTCGCTGGTATCGCCCGGTGCTACGTGGCCACTACCCGAATTCTCATTCGACATTAGAGCGAATGCACCTAACGGAAGGATAGTATTAATTTTATTGGTGGAGAATAATAATTTATTATCAAGGGTCGGAGAGTCGCCCGCAGATGAGTGCGATTACGGTCGCACGCACGGCTCCTCGTCAGCCCCGGGTCAGCACAGCGCCACGGCGCCGCCGAGTACCAGTCTGACCGCGTCCAGTCCGAGAACGCCGAGGACGGCGTACAGCAGTCCCACGAGCAGGTTCCGCTTCGGCGCCCCGGACCGGACGCCGGGGGCTGCCAGTAGCACGCCTTCGGCCCGGCGCAGGGCTGTCAGTCGGCCGCTCCGCGCCTCGGTAAGCGGCGCCGACGCTGTCGGCTCCCGAACCGCGTCGTCGGACTGTTCCGGCCGGTGGCTCTCGTGACTCATCGGACTGCAGAACGCGACCTGCGTTAGGTCGGACGCTCTGATTCCTCTTGGCGAGGAGCGGGCATAGGTATAGAGAGCGTACCGCGGAGTGCGGACTCCTAGCGTGCCCATTATCCCGAGACCCGACGCCCCCGCCGGCAGCGGTCGGGACGGGCCGGTCAACGTAGCAGTCAAACGGACGATTATTCGACGGAAGGGACGCCCGGCGGCGGTACGCGTCGCCTCGACGCCGCAGACCGCAGTCCTCGACGGGAGGGACGCCGACGGTAGTCGGACCCTCGTGAGCGGTGTGGGGGTCAGGGGGCGACCCGGTCGGCGAACTTCTCCCGGACCTTCTCGACTTTCGGATTCACGTAGGCGGCGCAGTACGGCTGGTCGGGGTTCTTCTCGAAGTAGTCCTGGTGGTACGCTTCGGCCTCGTAGAACGTCCCGAGCGGTTCCAGTTCGGTCACGACGGGGTCGGCGAACGCGTCGGACGCCTCGAGTTCCTCGATGTACGCACGGGCCAGTTCGCGCTGGGTGTCGTCGTGATAGTAGATGGCGGAGCGATACTGGCTCCCCATGTCGGGACCCTGTCGGTCTCGCGTCGTCGGGTCGTGCACGCTGAAGAACACCTCCAGCAGGTCGGCGTACTCCAGGACCGACGGGTCGTACGCGACGGTGACCGCCTCCGCGTGACCGGTTGTCCCGTTGCACACTTGCTCGTACGTCGGCTCCGCCGTCGTTCCGCCCGTGTACCCCGACGTCGCCTCGGCGACGCCGCGGAGTTCCTTGAAGGCGGCCTCGATACACCAGAAGCACCCGCCAGCGAACGTCGCTCGTTCCAGCGTGTCGGATTCGGTCATCAGGGAACACAGGGGTCCGAGACGTATGTATTGTGTGGACCCGCCAGCCGACCGCGACGTCGGATTCGCCGGCGGTCGCACCCGCGAGGCGAACGTGCCGGACGCCGGTCGGAACGTCTCGAACGCCGGTCGGAACGTCCCGAACCGGGGCAGGGTAGCGTTTTATTGGCGCTCCCACCCTGCACCGTCCATGCACCTCCACTGGCACCGGCGTGACCTGCGCGCTTCGGACAACACGGGCCTCGGAACGGCCGCGGAGGTGGACCCGGTGGTGCCGGTCTTCGTCTTCGACCCGGCGGTCCTCGAGTTCGCCGGACCGCCGCGGGTCGCGTTCATGCTTGAGGCGCTTCGAGCCCTCCGGGAGTGGTACCGGGAGCGGGGGAGCGACCTGGTGGTCCGCCGCGGCGACCCCCGGACTGTACTCCCCGCGCTCGTCGACGAGTTCGACGCCCGTCGGGTCGGCTGGAACCGGGACTACTCCGGCCTCGCCACGGAGCGAGACCGGGCGGTCATCGAGACGCTCGACGACGCCGGTATCGGTCGAACCTGCTTTCACGACGCCGTCCTCCACGAACCGGGGTCGATAACGACCACCGACGGCGAGCCCTACTCGGTGTTCAGCTACTACCGGAAGAAGTGGCGAGAGCGGCGGAAGCCCGACCCCTACGAGGCGCCCGAGGCGGACGCCCTGGCGGCCGTCGAGGACGACCAGTCCCTCCCGGCGCTCGCGGACCTCGGCTTCGACGACCCGGAGGCCTCGATTCAGTCGGCCGGAACGGCGGCCGCGCGGGACCGACTGGAGGCGTTCCTCGCCGAGGACGTCTACCGCTACGAGACAGACCGGGACTACCCCGCGCGGGCCGGCACCTCCAGGCTCTCGGCGGACCTCAAGTGGGGAACAATCGGCATCAGGGAGGTGTACGCGGCGACCGAAGCGGCCCGAGAGGAGGCGTCCGGCGACCGGGCTGCCTCGGTCGAGGAGTTCCAGACCCAGCTAGCCTGGCGGGAGTTCTACGCGCAGGTGCTAGACAGCAATCCCCGGGTCGTCGCGGAGAACTTCCGGTCGTACGAGAACGACATCGACTGGCGGGACGACCCCGAAGAACTCCGGGCCTGGAAGGACGGACGGACCGGGTATCCCATCGTCGACGCCGGAATGCGCCAACTCCGGCAGGAGGCGCACGTGCACAACCGAGTCCGGATGGTCGTCGCCTCGTTCCTGACAAAGGACCTCCTCGTCGACTGGCGGGCGGGGTACGCCTGGTTCAGGGAGAAACTGGCGGACCACGACGCCGCCAACGACGCGGGCGGCTGGCAGTGGGCGGCGTCGACGGGCACCGACGCCCAGCCGTACTTCCGGATATTCAACCCGACGACGCAGGGCGAGCGCTACGACCCCGACGCCGAGTACATCCGCGAGTACGTCCCCGAACTCCGCGGCGTCGACGCGGACGTGATTCACTCGTGGACCGACCTGACCGCCGAGGAGCGACGGTCGGTCGCGCCGGAGTATCCCGACCCCATCGTGGACCACGCCGAGCGACGCGAACAGGCACTTGCGATGTTCCAGGCGGCCCGCGGCGAGGAGTGACCGGTCCTCGAACCCACAGCGACGCACTGGAGGTCTCAGACAGCCAGTCCGAGAACAACGAGAATCTCTTGCCGCCACCTACGACGTTACTTCCCCGAAGCCCCGTAGACCGGTCGCTACCATGCGCGGTCGCCCCTCTCGACGACGCACCCTCGAAGCGCTCGGAGCCACAGCTACGACGGCCCTCGCCGGCTGTCTCGGGTCGGGACAGCTACTGTCGAACGGCGGCGAGTCGGGCCAGTCCGGGTCGGGGGGAGGCGCGTCCGGAACCGACGAGTCCAGTCCGTTCCACCCGGTACGGGAGACGACCGCGTTCGACGTGGACCTGGCCGGTCGGCCGGTGGCCGGGGTAAACGACGCCCCGGTGGACATCTACTACTGGGGGGACTTCCAGTGTCCGTTCTGCAAGCGATTCGAGGAGGAGACGCTCCCGAAACTGCTCGACCAGTACGTGAGGCCCGGCCAGGTCCGGTTCGCGTTCCTCGAGATGCCGGTGTTCGGTCCCGCGTCGGTGACCGCGGCGCGGGCGTCGCGGTGCGTCTGGCGACTGGTGCGCGACGCCCGACCGGGTGCCTACAAAACCTGGCACGACGCCGTCTTCGCGCAGCAGGGGAAACCCCAGAGCGGGTGGCTGACAGAATCGGTGCTCGACGAGGCGACCCGGTCGGTCGACCTCGACCCGGGCCAGGTCGACGCGTGTCTCTCGGACCACGGGTCTGACATCGACGCGATGCTCCGCCGGTCGGTCCGGAAGGGAAAGCGCAGCGCCATCACGGCCACCCCGGGGTTCGTGCTGTTCGACCGCGACGCCGGGACGAAGACGACGCTCGTCGGCGCACAGCCCTACCCCCGCTTCGAGAGCGAACTCGAGGCGCTCCTGTGAGATGACGGGGCCCACCTCGGGCGGTGCCGGTTCGTCGTTCGACACCCCAGGCCTCCGACGGCGCGTCGGCAGTCTCGCGGCAGCGTTCCGGGCCGCCGTGGTATACGCGACGACCGACCGCCGCCGGCTCGGGGCCACCGCCGTCGGGGGAGCGGCCGTCTACGTCCTGCTGTTGTTCGGCACCGCCCCGACGATGACCTGGCAGATGCTCAGCGCCGACGTCCGGTGGCTGGACGAGACGGTAGTCCTCCTGACAGAGGAGACGTACGCCGTCTCCGGGGCGGTCGGACTGCTGACCGTCGTCGCCTACGCCGCTCTCTCCGGAGTGGCGCTGACGAACGTGGCCGCGCGGGTGCGGTATTCGGGGTCCCGGAGTGCGGGGGGCGTCGCCGGCGTCCTCCCCGGCGTCCTCGCGTCGGGGTGTGCGGCCTGCGGGGCCGGTGTGCTCGGTCTCGTCGGACTCACCGGCGCGCTCGCCGTCTTCCCGTTCGGCGGCCTGCTCGTTCGACTCGGTGGCCTCGCACTCCTCGTCGGCTACCTCGCCCGGGCAGGTGACCCGCGCGAGTGTGCCGTCTAGGGTCGGCTCCGGTGTGGCGCACTTGCCGAACGAGTTGGCGCACGCCAGAACAGGCACCGCGAGGCATATGACAGATTGCATGTCGTTCTCCGTTTCTGTCCCCCTGACTGCCGCCGGGAGAATCCGGAAATCGACGGACACGCGACCCGCGGTCCGTGGTATCATTTCTCTCCTCAAACTTTAACATCGCTGCGACACATCTCACATGTGGAGGTACCACCATGAGCTACGAACTCGACCCACTCCCGTATGACTACGACGCCCTGGAACCCCACATCAGCGAACAAGTTCTCACCTGGCACCACGACACCCACCACCAGGGATACGTGAACGGCTGGAATTCGGCCGACGAGACGCTCGCGGAGAACCGCGAGGAGGGCGAGTTCGGTTCGTCGCCGGGCGCGATTCGGAACGTGACCCACAACGGCTGCGGACACATTCTGCACGACCTGTTCTGGCAGAATATGTCGCCCGAGGGCGGCGACCAGCCCTCCGGTTCGCTCGCCGACCGCATCGAGGAGGACTTCGGCTCCTACGACGCGTGGGAAGGCGAGTTCCGCGCCGCCGCCGGCAACGCGAGCGGCTGGGCCCTGCTCGTCTACGACTCGTTCTCGAACCAGCTTCGGAACGTCGTCGTCGACAAGCACGACCAGGGTGCCCTCTGGGGTAGCCACCCCATCCTCGCGCTCGACGTCTGGGAGCACTCGTACTACTACGACTACGGCCCGGACCGCGGGAGCTTCGTCGACGCCTTCTTCGAAGTCGTCGACTGGGAGGAGCCCGCCGCACGCTACGAGCAGGCCGTGGAACTCTTCGAGTAGACCCGGTACACCCTCACGATTTTTTCGACCGTCGGACTCCCGAGCGACAGGACCGTCCGGACAGCGAGATACTGGCGAGCAGACGGCACGCGCAGCGACGCGGGACGGTGTGCCGTACTCCCGCCGAGTTCGTCCCGCGGTTCTCGTCAGGCCACGGGCAGTCTGGTCCGGTCATCACGCATAAACTAGCGGGCGGCGGGGCGGCACTGACTGCCGAACCGCAGTCGCTAAACCGGGTCACCCGTAACGGGGGACGATGACCGAGGACGGGCACCGCCCCGGCGAGTGGGGCGAGTACCTCGCGGCGGAGTTCGACCTGGACGCGGTTCGAGACGCCCTGGTGACGTGGTACGAGGCCGACCACCGGGCGTTCCCGTGGCGGCGCACCGAGGAGCCGTATCCCATCCTCGTCTCAGAGGTGATGAGCCAGCAGACCCAACTGGACAGGGTCGTGCCGGCCTGGGAGGCGTTCCTCGAGCGCTGGCCGACGGTCGACGACCTGGCCGCGGCCGACCGCAGCGACGTCGTCCGCTTCTGGACCGACCACAGCCTCGGCTACAACAACCGGGCGAAGTACCTCCACGAGGCGGCCCGCCAGGTCACCGAGGAGTTCGGCGGCGAGTTTCCGCAGACGCCGGCGGGGCTGTCCGAACTGATGGGCGTCGGTCCGTACACGGCAAACGCGGTGGCGAGTTTCGCGTTCGACGCCGGCGACGCCGTGGTCGACACGAACGTCAAGCGGGTCCTCTACCGCGCGTTCGACGTACCGGACGACGACGACGCCTTCGCGGACGCGGCGGCGGCCCTGATGCCGGCGGGCGAATCTCGCGTCTGGAACAACGCGATAATGGAACTCGGCGGGGTGGCCTGCGGGAAGACCCCGGCGTGCGACGAGGCCGGTTGCCCGTGGCGCGAGTGGTGTCACGCGTACCGGACGGGTGATTTCACCGCGCCGGACGTGCCGACCCAGCCCAGTTTCGAGGGGAGTCGCCGGCAGTTCCGGGGGCGCGTCGTCCGGACGCTGGGAAGCGCCGAACGAATGAGAATCGACGAACTGGGGCACAGGATTCGCGTGGATTACTCGCCGTACGGTGAGCACGGCCGTGAGTGGCTTCGCGGTCTGCTGGCAGATTTGCGCGACGACGGGTTAGTCGAGCTAGCGGAGGAGGGCGACGAGACGCTCGTCCGTCTCCGACGCTGACCAGCGCGTCACGGACGCGGGACCACCGGCATCTCGTCAGCAGGCGAGCGTACCAGGCGCGGTAGCGAACGCTCGTCGTCGACGATTTCGCCCCGCCGCAGTGGCGTCAACGGACGGCAGCGGACTGCGGACGGGACGAGGCGCCCCGCGTACAGTCGACGTGCGGGAGAACGTCCGCTTCTTCCGGTTCAGGGCACCTTCACGTACGCGTACCCCTCGTGCTGTCGGCGGGTGAGTTCCGCCACCCCCGAGGAGGCGGGTTCGACGCCGGCCAGCAGCGCGTCGGTAGACACGTCCCGGGTCCGCAGTGAGTTCTCGCAGGCGAGGAACGTCACGCCCTGGGCGGTCAGATTGGCGATGGCCCCCTCGTGGGGCGACCGGTCGGTCAGCACGCGAACCGCGTCGCCGTTGGCGACCACCGCGACGTCGTCGAGCGGGAGCGTCTCGTCGGCGAGCAGGTTTCGGACGTTCGCCAGCGCCTGCTCCCAGTCGTCCGGGTTGTCGCTGGAGAGGTGAAAGACCGTTTGCATGTACGGTCAGTACGTCGCCGGGGTGGGACTTGAGTCTGTCCGCGCTCTGCCCGGCGTGGTCCGAATCGCCGGTCTGGCGCCCGCCCGCTCACCGTCGGCGTTTTGTGACTCGGTCGCTCAGACCCGTCCATGGCCGACACGCACGTCGTCGCAATCAGCGGGAGTCTCCGCGACGAGAGCTACACGCGCAAGTCACTGCAGTACGCGCTCGAGGCCGTCGAGGCGGCCGGGGGGACCGGGGAACTTCTGGACCTCCGGGACTTCGAGTTACCGCCCCACGACGCAGACGAGGACGCCGCGGGCGACAGCGAGGAGTTCGTCGCGCGGGTCCGCGAGGCCGACGCGGTCCTCCTCGGGACGCCAGTGTACCACGGGTCGTACTCCGGCGTCCTGAAGAACGCGCTCGACTACTGCGGGTTCGACGAGTTCGAGGGGAAGACCGTCGGCCTCCTCGCAGTCGCCGGGGGGTCGTTCCCGGTGACCGCGCTCGAACACCTCCGGTCGGTGTGTCGCGCCCTCAACGCCTGGGTCCTCCCGCATCAGGCGGTCGTTCCGAACGCCTACAAGCGGTTCGAGGGGGACCAACTGGTCGACGAGGAACTGGCGACCCGGGTGTCGGTGCTCGGACGCCGGGTCGTCGAGTACGCGACCATCGAACCGGAGCCGGCGACGTTCGAGAGCGACCAGAACGTCGGGGCCGACGACTGAGGTCCGGCGAACTCCGTCGGGAGTTCGGTGGCTGGCCGGAGAGCGTCCGTTTCGGATCGAGACACCGACAACTCGTCCGGCGAACGAACCGAGGAAGACGACGCGGAGGAGACGAACCGAGCAAGACAAGGCGGAGATGCGAGCCGAGGAAGACGACGAGACGGTGCGAGAGTGAGCGAGGCGAACCGCCTAAATTATAGGTTATTTGTCAGGAACTCACCAGACGCGGAGCGCGGGCGTGCCGCACTCGTCGCAGACGACGGCCGGTTCGCTCTTGTAGGTCCCGCGCTCGAGAGTTCCTTCGCAGTACTGACACTCCTTCTGGTCCATTCCGGAAAACAGCGTGTTTAGGCTCGCTGACATCGATTACACAATACGAATGGAATACAATAAACATTTCCCCGGTCGAAATTTTCAATGTTAAAGGATTATATATGGAGTCGGTAGGAGAATATATTCACGATAACGCGACTGTTTATCGAGGACCTCCCCTGCTCCCGCAGTCGTTCCAGCATCGATTCGACGCCTCACCCGCCGGAGCGAGTCCGGGGTGCTGTCGGTTTGGTAGCGACTCGGCGCCGACGGCTGTTCGGGCGACGTCGAACGCGATTCGGGCGGAGACGACAACGGTTTTGTCCCGCGGCGTATCGGTGTCCAACGATGCACGCCATCACGAAGAGTGGCTGGGTGGAGGTCATCACGGGGTCGATGTTCTCGGGGAAAACGGAGGAACTGCTCCGTCGGCTTCGCCGGGCCGAAATCGCCGGGCAGAACGTGGCCGTCTTCTCGCCGGCCGTGGACGAGCGGTACGGACAGACGACCATCGGCTCCCACGACGGTCGCCAGTGGGAGGCGACGGTCGTCGACGGGGAGGGCGACGGACCCTGGGAGGTGCTGGAGAAACTCGACGGCGAGGAGGTCGTCGCCATCGACGAGGCGAACTTCTTCTCGGGGACGCTGCCGGACGTCTGCGAGTCGCTCGCCGACGAGGGGCGGCGGGTCCTCGTCAGCGGCCTGGACCGGAACTTCCGCGGTGAGCCGTTTCCCCCGATGCCCGAGTTGCTCGCCCGCGCGGAGTACGTCGACAAACTCCACGCCATCTGCTCGCTGTGCGGGGAGCCCGCGACCCGGACCCAGCGACTGGTCGACGGGGAACCGGCGCACGTCGACGACCCGACGATTCTCGTCGGCGCCGACGAGTCCTACCAGGCGCGGTGTCGAAGCTGTCACACCGTCCGGCGCGAGTGACGACGACCAGACCGCGGGACGCTCACTGCCGGCAGACGGGGGCTAATTTCGATGCCGACAGACCGGACCGACCTCGATGCCGATAGACAGGACCGACTTCACTGCCGACAGCCACGGCCGGACACACTGCCGACAGAACGCGCCGAGTTAGAAACCGTGATACGCCACCCGCCGCTAGTAGATCCGTGACAACCTGGGTCGAGAACCCCCGCGGGGGTCGGGACAGAGGCCCGCGAGCGCTGGTCCGCGCCTGGGTCGAGATACTCGTCCGTCCCCGGCGGTTCTTCAGAACCGGCGTCGCCCCCGGCGACCAGGCTCCCGGACTGGTGTTCGCCGTCGTCGTCTCGCTGGTTGCAGTGGCGGGAACGTTCGCGGCCCGTCCAGAGTCGGTGCCGGCGATAGGCGGCGGGCGGCCCCCGGGCGTGGTGGTGACGTTACTGGCGGTGGCGCTGTTCGTGGCCCCGGCGCTGCTCCACCTGACGGCGGCGCTCCAGACGCTCGCGTTGCTGCTGGTCGTCCGGGACCGGGCCGGCGTCAGCGAGACGGTGCAGGTCATCGCGTACGCGACGGCCCCGTGCGTCCTCGTCGGCGTCCCCGTTCCGGCGGTCCAGGCGCTCTGTGGGCTGTACGGGACGGCGCTACTGATTCTGGGGACGAGCGTCGTCCACCGGACCAGTCTCGCTCGGGCCGCCGTCGCGAGCGTCCTCCCGGCGACGCTGGTGTTCGGATACGGTTTCCGCGGGTTCCGGGCGCTGTCTGCACTCGGCGGCCAGTGGATGCTGTAGGCAGCGGGGCGAGCGAGTCCGACCGGTCTCCCGCGAGCACGCCGGCGCGAACTCGACCGCCCCGCGACGACGGATTTCCTCCCGGAGAGCCGCCGCAGGCGGCAGATGGGCGAATCGACGGTGGGCGAATCTGGCCGCGGGATTTCGACAATCGTTTTACTAAGGGGCCGCTTGCTTCGCTCAATGGATTGGATTACGCACGAAGAGGACGTCTGGTTCGAGTTCCGGGGCGACCGTCCCGACCAGCTCGAGCCAGGCCGATACTACAAGGGTACCGTAGACGGATTCGCCGACTTCGGCGTCTTCGTCGACCTCTCGCCGGGCGTCACGGGACTGCTCCACCGAAGCGAACTGGACCGACGACTCGAGAGCCTCGACTGGGAGGCCGGGGACACGGTGTTCGTCCAGGTGAAGAACATCCGGGACAACGGGAACGTCGACCTCGCGTGGTCGAAGCGCCAGCGGGGGTCGGAGTTCCGGGGAGCCCGGATTCACGCCCCCGGGAGCGAGGAGGACGGCGACCCCATCCGCGACGACAGCGAGGCCGACCGGCCCGTGCGCCAGACGCCGATGGGTCGGTCCGGCAGGCGGTCTGCGACGGATGGAGCCCAGCAGCCGAGCAACGCCGACGCCGGGGACCGTGCCGCGACGGGACAGTCGGCGAGCGCCGACGCCGCGGAGACGCCGTCCCGAGACGACGGTTCCCAGTCGCCGGCGACGGACAGCACGCGGGACGCGGCCGGCCGGGACGAACCGGAGGTCGGGACGTCGGCCGACGCCGAACCGGAGCGCGGCGCCGACGAGGCGGCCGACAGCGGGCAGACGGGAGCCGTAGCCGACACCGAGGGGAGTGCTCCCGAGAGCGGGTCGGCGTCCGCGGCGGAGGACCTGGCGGACCGCGAACGCGTTCCCATCAGTGAACTGGGCGACCGGGTGGGCGACGTGGTCCGCATCGAGGGCCGCGTCGTCGGGGTCCGGCAGACCGGCGGCCCCACCGTCTTCGAACTCCGCGACGAGTCGGGCGTCGTCGACTGCGCCGCGTTCGTCGAACCGGGCGTCCGCGCCTACCCCGAGGTCGAGGTCGACGACGCCGTCCGCCTGGATGGCGAAGTCGAACTCCGGCGCAACGAACTCCAGGTCGAGACCGAGGCACTCCTCCGCCTCGAAGACGAGGAGGCCCAGGCCGTCGAGGACCGTCTCGCGCAGGCGCTGACCGACCGGGCGCGCCCGGACGAGGTTACGCCCCTGGTCCCCCACGAACCCGTCGAGGCCGTCGGGGACCGCCTCCGCGACGCCGCCGAGGCAATCCGGCGAGCGATTCTGGAATCCCGTCCCATCGTCGTCCGGCACACGGCGACCGCGGACGGCTACGTCGCGGGCGCTGCCCTGGAGCGGGCGGTCCTGCCGTTCATCCGCGAGGAGTACGCGAAGTCCGACGCGGAGTACCACTACTTCGTCCGGCGGCCCCTTGAAGAAGCCGTCTACGGGATGGACGCCGCGACCAACGACGTCACGCAGATGCTCCAGAACCAGGACCGCCACGACGAGAAGCTCCCGCTCGTGGTCCTCATCGGCGTCGGCAGCACGAACGAGTCCCGGGACGGACTCGGACTGCTCGGCGTCTACGGCGCCTCGCGGGTCGTCGTCGACACCGGGATGGCCGACGAGGAGATAGAGGAGGACACCGAGGTGCTCGTCAACCCCGGCATGGAGGGCGTCGCGTCCGCGGACCTGTCGACGGGTGCGCTGGGCGCCAACCTGGCCGCGGCGGTCAACGAGGACGTCCGCGACGACCTGCGCCACCTCCCGGCCGTCAGCTACTGGGAGGGGACGCCCCAGGCGTACGTGGACCTGGCCGCCGAGGCGGGGTACGACGAGCGCCAGACGGACCACCTCCGCGAGGCAGTCGCCCTCGAAGCGTACTACCAGTCCTACGAGGACAAGCGCGAACTCATCACCGACATCCTGTTCGACGACTCCGACGGCCTGGCCGAACACATCGCCGAGCAGTTCACGCTCAAGATGAACGACGAGGTGGAGACGGCCGAGGCGAACGTCGAACGCCGGACAGTCGAGGGCACCGACGTCGTCCTCCTGGACGCCGACTCGTACACGCACCGCTTCGACTTCCCGCCGACGACGCTGCTCGTCGACGAACTTCACCGCCGGAACCGGACCGACGGCCAGTTCGTCACCGTCGGCGTGAAGACCGACGAACTGTTCGTGCGGACGACCGCGGACCTCGACGTCCGGGAAATCGCCGGGCGAGCGCGTGAGGCCGTCCCGGAGGGCGGCATCGCCGTCGCCGGCGTCCGCGAGGGTCGCATCGAGTTCCTCTCCGGCGCGCGCGACCGGGTCGTCGACGCCGTAATCGACGCCGCCGCCGAACTGGCCTGACCGGCCGTCCGGGCAACGACACGCTTATTCGCGTCAGTCCACCACGTTCCGGTGATGATTCCGGGGCCTTCGACGGCGGTGAGCGGCCGTGAGCACTGACGCGAAGGAGTCCGACACGCTCAGTCGGGTGTGCGAGACGCTGGTCCAGCGGATTCTCGACGGCGAGGTGGACCGCGAGAACCTCGAGAAGGAGAAGCTGGCCGTCTGCTCGGAGTTCTCGGCCCCGAAGGTGCCCAGGAACGCCGACATTCTCGACCACGCCCCGGACGACAGGCGCGAGGACGTGAAGCAGGTCGTCAGGCGAAAGCCGGTCCGAACCGCCTCGGGCGTGTCGCCGGTGGCGATCATGACGAGTCCGCACATGTGCCCCCACGGGAAGTGCCTCTACTGCCCCGGCGGCCCGGCCTCCGAGTTCTCCAGCTCCCAGTCGTACACCGGGCACGAACCCGCCGCGGCCCGCGGGGAACAGAACGACTACGACCCCTACGGACAGGTTCGGCTCCGACTCGAGCAGTTGCGACACATCGGTCACCCGGTGGACAAGGTCGAACTCATCCTCATGGGCGGGACGATGACCGCCCGGAGCCACGACTACCAGGAGTGGTTCGTCAAGCGGGCGTTGCAGGCGATGAACGAGTACGACCTGGAGTCGGAGCCGAACCCGGCGGAGGGCAGGAGCTTCGCGCAGGACCCCGAATCCTACGGGTTCCGGTACCTCGAAGACGTGATTGCGGAGAACGAGTCGGCCGACGTGCGGGCCATCGGCATCACGTTCGAGACCAAACCGGACTGGTGTGACCCCGAGCAGATACACCGGATGCTCCGTCTCGGCGGGACGAAGGTGGAGGTGGGCGTCCAGACTACCTACGAGCGCATCAACCGCGAGATGCACCGGGGACACGGCGTCCAGGCGTCCATCGACGCCTCCCGTCGCCTCCGCGACGCCGGGTTCAAGGTCGGTTATCACATGATGCCGGGCCAGCCGGGGATGACCCGGGAGATGTGCCGCGAGGACTTCCGTCAGCTGTTCGAGGACCCGCGCTGGCGCCCAGACTACCTGAAGATATACCCGACGCTCGTGGTACGGGGGACGCGCGTCTACGACCGGTGGCGCCGGGACGAGTACGACCCGCTGACCAACGAGGAGGCCGCCGACCTCGTGGCGGACGTGATGGGGATGATTCCGAAGTACACGCGCCTTCAGCGAGTCCAGCGGGATATTCCTGCAGATTTCATCGACGCGGGGGTCTGGAAGTCCAACCTCCGGCAACTGGCCGAGCAACGCGCCGAGGAGCGCGGCATCGAAATCCGAGACATCCGCGCGCGGGAGGTCGGAATGAACGAGGCCGACCCGGACCCGGACCGCGTCGAACTGGACGTGACGACATACGAGGCCGGCGGCGGCACCGAACACTTCCTCAGCTTCGAGGACCCCGAGGCGGACCTCCTGGTCGGGTTCTGCCGCCTCCGCTTCCCGAACGACCCCGTGCGCCGGGAACTCCAGAACGCCGCCGTCGTCCGCGAACTGCACGTCTACGGCAGCGAGGCTGGAATCGGCGCGACCGCCGGCGGCGAGGGCGAGTGGCAACACCGCGGATACGGGCAGCGACTGATACGGCGGGCGGAGGCGATTGCGGCGGACGCGGGCTACGAGAAACTGAGCGTCATCAGCGGCATCGGGGCCCGCCGGTACTACCGGGAGAAACTCGGCTACCACCAGGACGGACCGTACGTCTCCCGGTTCCTGTGACTGCGGCGCCGCCGGAGCCGACGAACGGACTCCTCGGACGCCGATAACGGCTCCCAGTCGGGACCGGGCCGTCAGTACCTCCGACAGTACGCATCAGCCCACATACACGTTTGTCGAAATGTTTGTGCCGGTGGAGTGTGGAGATGAGGCGAAGGGGGCGACAGGTCATGCAACTGGTAGAAGCGGTCCGGGGGGTGCTGGAGAGTTTCGTCACGACAGACGCGCGGGTCGCGGTCAGCGCGTTGCTGCTGACGCTGGCGGGAGTTTTCGGGTTGCTCGTGACGCCGTGGGCCATGTCTCGGGCGGCGAGAGTCGTCAGGCGGGGACTCCGCAGGCGGGCCACCGGCACGGCGGACCCGGCGGCCGACGCGGACGACGGGCAACCTGGTTCGACGGACGAATCGGCTGCCGGGGGGACCCCGCCGGTCGACTGGCAGATACCCGTCGTCGCGGCGACCAGAACGGTTCAGGCGGGCCTGTTTCTCGGAACGGCGCTCGCACTCCTGATCATCTGGGGGCGCGTCGACCTCGCCCTGACGGTCACTGAGATAATCGGAGGCCTCCTGCCGACGGCGACGCGCCTCGCGTTGACCGTCGCGCTGGTCGCCGGGGCGTTCGAGGGAACCAACGTGCTGGAACGGCGCCTGTCGGCCTACGCCGAGCAGTCCCACCGAATCAACCAGCACCAGGAACGCGTCGTCTTCCGCGTCATGCAGGTGGTGTTGCTCGTCGCAGTCGGCCTCACTACGCTGAGCATCTGGGAGTACAACCCCCAGGGCGTGCTCGTCGGCGCGGGGTTCCTCGGCATCGTTGTCGGCATGGCCGCCCGACAGACGCTCGGGTCGTTCATCGCCGGCTTCGTCGTGATGTTCTCGCGGCCGTTCCGCCTTGGCGACTGGGTGGTCATCGGCGAGTGGGAGGGCATCGTGACGGACATCACGATACTGAACACGCGTATCAAGACGTTCGACGACGAGGAGGTGGTCGTGCCGAACGACCGCGTTGTCAACGCGACGGTCACGAACCGCACCCGGCGGGGTCGGCTCAGGCTCACCGTCGACGTCGGCGTGGACTACGACACCGACCTGGAGCGCGCGGAGTCGGTCGTCCGGGACGCGATAGACGGGGTCGACCACGTCCGCCGCGTGCCGAAACCCCAGGTCGTCCCGACGGCGTTCGGCGACTCGGCGGTGGTGCTCGAAGTCAGGTTCTGGATCGACAACCCGTCGGCGCGGCGCCGGTGGCAGACGCGGGCGGGGGTCATCCGCGCGGTCAAGACGGCCTTCGAACGCGAGGGCATCCAGATTCCATTCCCGCAGCGAGAACTCTCGAACCGGACGCAGGCGGACCGCCCGCACCCGACGCGCCGCGGTGACCGCCCGGAGAGCGTCCAGGCCGCGCCGCGCTCGGAAGACTGAGGTCGGGCCGCCTCCGGTCGAACAGGGTCACGACGGGCGTACAGCGGTCGGCCAGTGAACAATTCAGGGGACTCGCTCGTCACTCCATCGAAATCCTCCCGCGGCGATTAGCCGGCGAGCGAAAGAAGCGGCCGGAGCGACTCGCCGGAGACGAGGAGTTCGACGGCGTCCCGGTCGGCCTCGTAGCGAACGAGACCCGCGTCTTCGAGTCGCGGCAGGTGGCTGTGATGCATGCTGACCGCGACGCGTTCGGCGTCGACCCGCGTCTCGAATCCGCTCGCGCTCGCGACGTAGTCGCTCAGTTCCTCCAGCGTCGCGGCACCGACCCGTCGTGAGAGATACCGGAGTGCGAATAGCCGGGAGGGGTTCGCGAGAATCCGGAACAGTTCGGTGCGTTCGACGTCCGGTACCCGGACGTGCGATTCGTAGTTGTTGCTCGTCGTCGTCATCTTCGTCTCCTCACTACTCCGCGATAGCGGCTACTGGCGACGTCTGTCGCGTGCCACCGAACCCAGAGTACAACCGTCGATAGTTTCACGAAATCATAAATGTATTGTCCGAACAATATACAATTAACCAGTACAGTACGAGTTTCCGTCCGTTCCGGGAGATTTCCTCTTCCCACTCGGACGGCATCGGGTCCGGTAGACGGTCGAACTGCCCGCGGGTGGTCCTCTGGAGAGCGACAGTCTCAGTCCATCGACGCCGCCCTGCGGGAGTCGCGCCCCCCGAACAGCGTCTCGGCGACCCGTTCGATGGCGGCCACGCCCTGGACTTCGCTGGCGAGTTGCGGAACGACGGCGAGGCCCGGGTCGTCCGCGTACCGCGATTCGAGCGTTTCGATGTGCTCGGCGTGCATATCGGCGCGTTCGCGGTGGAACGCACAGTCGCACGTGTCCGCCGTGGCGACGTGGTTGACGACGACGCCCTCGACGTTGATGCCGTGGGACGTCAGGTCCTCGACGACCCGGTCCGTCTCTCGAACGCCCAGCGTCTCGGGGATGGTCACCACGACGAAGTAGGTGTCGTCGGCCCGGACCATCTCCAGGCAGTCCGCAGAGAGTTCGCGCCACTCCGCGAGCAGTTGCGAGGGTCGCGGCCCGGCGTCGCCCTTCAGCACGGACCGGAGTTCGGCGTAGAACTTCGGCGCCTGTCCCAGGTGGGCGTAGAACTGCTCTTGCAACTCGAGGAGCGACACCGTACTCCCCGCCGGGGCCGTGTCCCACACGACGCGGTCGTACTCGCCGGCGACGTAGTAATCGAGGATGTAGCTCATCGCGAACTCCTGGGGGATGCCCGGCGCGTTAGCGACGTAGTCGATTACCTCGCGTCCCACCGGGACGAACGTGGAGACGACCCGGTACACCTCCTCGCCGTACCGGTCTTTCCATCGCTCGGCGATGGCGTCGTAGTCCATCTCGACGGCGTCGAGTCCGGGCACCTCCTCGACGGGTGTCACGTCGCCGTAGACGTCCGTCCCGAGGATGTCGGACAGCGACGGCGACCGGTCGGTCGAGAGCAGAAGCACCCGCTCGCCGGCGCGGGCGAAGTGGACCGCGGCGGCCGTCGCACAGGTGGTCTTGCCGACGCCCCCCTTCCCGGTGAACGCGACGATTCTGGGCTCCTCGTCGTCCAGAAAGCCTACCATTCCCATTCCTCTGGTCGGGCGTTCGCGGCCGCGAGGGTAATAGCTGTACGTTCGGTCCCGGACTGCTGGAATCGGTCCCTGCGCGCCGACCACAACGACACGTCTTTTCCGCCGAGGCGAAAACACCGGGGCATGGAACCGAAGCGGGAACTGACGAGCGTCGACCTCCACGCCCTCGTCGTCGAACTCAATCGGTACAGGGGCGCGAAGGTCGACAAGGCGTACCTCTACGGGGACGACCTGCTCCGCCTGCGGATGCGGGACTTCGACCGCGGCCGCGTCGAACTGTTCGTCGAGGTGGGCGAGATCAAGCGAGCGCACGCGGTCTCGCCCGAACGAGTCCCCGATGCGCCCGGTCGGCCGCCGAACTTCGCGATGATGCTGCGAAACCGCATCTCGGGTGCGGACTTCGCCGGCGTCGAACAGTACGAGTTCGACCGAATCCTGTCGTTCGAGTTCGAGCGCGACGACGAGAACACGACGATCGTCGCCGAACTGTTCGGGCAGGGGAACATCGCGGTGCTCGACGAGACGGGCGAGGTGGTCCGCAGCCTCGACACCGTCCGCCTGAAGTCGCGCACCGTCGCGCCGGGCGCCCAGTACGAGTTCCCCCAGTCGCGGGTCGACCCGCTGACCGTGGGGTACGACGCGTTCGTCCGGCAGATGGAGTCCTCGGACACCGACGTCGTCCGCACCATCGCCACGCAGTTGAACTTCGGCGGCCTCTACGGCGAGGAACTCTGCACCCGGGCGGGCGTCGAGAAGACCCTGGACATCGCCGACGCCGGCGAGGAGGAGTACGAGGCCCTCTACGACGCCCTGACCCGCCTCGCGGAGCAGGTTCGAACCGGGGAGTTCGACCCGCGGGTCTACCTCGAACGCGACGGCGACGCGACCCGCGTCGTCGACGCGACGCCCATCCCCCTGGAGGAGCGCGCCCACCTCGAATCCGAGGGGTACGACTCGTTCAACGACGCCCTCGACGAGTACTTCTACCGACTGGAACGCGAGGCCGAGGAGTCCGAGTCCGGCGGCGAGGAGCGCCCTGACTTCGAGGCCCAGATAGCCAAGCAGGAGCGCATCATCGAACAGCAACAGCAGGCGATCGAGGGGTTCGAACGGGAGGCGGAGGCCGAGCGCAGGCGGGCGGAACTGCTGTACGCCAACTACGAACTGGTCGACGAGGTTCTGACGACGGTTCGCGAGGCCCGCGAGTCGGACGTCCCGTGGGACGAGATACGCGAGACCCTGGCGGCCGGCGCGGACCGCGGGATTGCGGCCGCCGAGGCCGTCGAAGACGTCGACGGCTCCGCCGGGACGGTCACCGTCGACCTCGGGGACGAGACGGTCGAACTGGAGGTGAACACGGGCGTCGAGAAGAACGCCGACCGCCTCTACACGGAGGCAAAGCGCATCGAGGGGAAGAAAGCCGGGGCCGAAGAGGCCATCGAGGAGACGCGACAGGCGCTGGAAGACGCGAAGCGCCGGCGCGACGAGTGGGAGGCCGACGACGACGAACCCGAGGCGGACGAGGGAGACGAGGAAACGACGGACGTCGACTGGCTCTCGCGGAGTTCGGTCCCCGTGAAGAAGCCCGAACACTGGTACGAGCGCTTCCGCTGGTTCCACACCTCGGACGGCTTTCTCGTCGTCGGCGGCCGGAACGCCGACCAGAACGAGGAACTGGTCAAGAAGTACATGGACGGGGACGACCTGTTCTTCCACGCCCAGGCCCACGGCGGACCCGTGACGGTGCTGAAAGCCACCGGCCCGAGCGAACCGGCACGCGACGTCGACATTCCCCGGCAGAGCAGGGAGGAGGCGGCCCAGTTCGCCGTCTCCTACTCGTCGGTCTGGAAGGACGGCCGCTTTGCCGGCGACGCGTACATGGTCACGCCCGACCAGGTGTCCAAGACCCCCGAGAGCGGCGAGTACCTGGAGAAAGGCGGGTTCGTCATCCGGGGCGACCGCACGTACTTCCGGGACGTCGCCGCGAGCGTCGCCGTCGGAATCGCCTGCGAACCGGAGACGCGCGTCGTCGGCGGTCCCCCGTCGGCAATCGCACCCCGGGCCGAGACGACGGTCCGCCTCGAACCCGGACGCTACGCCCAGAACGACGCGGCGAAGATGCTGTATCGGAAATTCCGGGAGCGGTTCGCCGACCAGTCGTTCGTCCGCAAGATTGCGAGCGCCGACCGGATACAGGAGTTCCTGCCGCCCGGCGGCAGCGAACTCGTCGAGGACTGAACCCCGGACAGGCAGATACTCGCGTCGCCGCACCTGCGACGGTCGGTCTCGGGCGTCAGCGGAGCGACGCCTGCCCCTGGCGGACGCTACACCGCGTCACACTCAGATATTCCGTCGAAATCTAGTCTAGTTTATCTATTCGTGCGAAGATAGTAGTAGTAGAGCGAATGGCCCGACAGCGACCCGGCGAGGGACGCGTTCGTCGTGACAGCGCTCGGAGTCGTGACACTCATGATAAGCGAATCGATAAACTACGTGCAGAAGAGCGAGGAGTGGCTGAAGACGGTGATAATCGGGGGCATCCTGACGCTCCTCGGGGTCACGTCGTTCCTCGTAATAGGCTACCTGATGCGTGTCGTCCGCCTGACGATGGCCGGCGACGAAGCGCCCCCGGTGTTCGACGAGTGGGAGACCCTGGCCATCGACGGCCTGAAAGGGCTCGTCGTGACCCTGGTGTACGTGCTCATCCCCGGCCTGCTGAGCGGGGCGCTGTTCACGTTCGGCGCCCTGAGCTTCTTCGGCGGCATCTCGGGCGAGAGCGCGGCGGCCACCGCCTTCGGCGGCGTCGTCCTCCTCGTGGGCTTCCTCGTCGCCCTCGTGCTGGGCCTCCTGGCGGCGTACATCGTCCCCGCGGCCATCGCCATTCTGGTGGAGACAGACTCCATCGGCGCGGCGTTCTCCTACCGCCGCCTGAAGCCCGCCTTGCTGTCGGGCAAGTACGCCACCGCGTGGCTGATGGGTGCTGCGGTCGTAATCGGCGCGAGCGTCCTCGTGGGCATCGTCAGCGCCATCCCCATCATCGGCGTCCTTGGCGTCCTGGGCGTCTTCGTGACGTTCTACGCCATGGTCTCGGCGTACTACATCATCGGCACCACCTGGGCCGAGATGTACCCCGTCGAGATACAGGACGACGGCCAGTCGCCCGACGAACGCCCGATGGTCTGAAACGAACCCGAGACGCGAATACCTCGTTCCGGTCGGTCCGGCGCGGCGGACGACCGTTTTTTCGGCGTCGAACACCTCGATTCTTGCTGCTGTGCCGGCCGAGTGCTGCCCGAGAAGCCCCGCGACAGCGGAATCCGGTCGCTCGATGACACGACAGCGCGTCCGAGTCTCTCGACGAGACGATGCAGGCCCGAAAAAGTCGTCGGAAGGTCGTTCAGACGAGTCGGTCCGCGATGCCCGCGACGACCGGTACGCGGGGAGTCCTGCCCTGGTAGGCGCGGACCAGGAGATAGAGCCACAGCACGAACACGCCGGCCGAGACGACCAGCGACACCAGACCCAGCACCAGCGAGAGCAGTCCCGTGAGGATTCCGCCCGTGGCGAACAGGTCGCCGATGAACAGCACCGACAGCATGGCCGAGAGGATGCTCAGCCCGATGCTCAGAATCACCACCCCCACCGACAGAACCATGCTCTGGGCCGCGTGGAAGCGGACGAACTCGTTCTCCTTCTCGAGGACGAAGAACACGATTCCGGTGATGAACCCGAGGACGTACGAGAGCGCTCCGGCGACGTTCTCGTCGAGTCCGGTGCTGGTCTCGGCCTCGGGCGCCTGTTCGATGTGTCCGTCGTCGAGGGATGTTACGTCTTCAGTTGCCATTTGATAACCCCGATATGTGATACCGTTCACCACGACGATAGGTATGAGGAGTGTACCAGTTCGATTAACCGGGACATAACCGGAGGGCGGACTGTCCGGGCAGCCGGGGTGAGCGCCGCCGGTAGCCGGTTCGGACCTGTCACGAATCGGTGGCGTCGGCAACGGATTTCTCGGTTCCAGCTACCGGGCGCGGGGTCCGGCGTGAGCGACGACCCTTCGCCGAACCGGTCGCCGACTCCGAACGGTGGCCGACCTCCGAACCGGTCCCCGACCTCCGAACCCTCCCCTCCGGACGGTGCGGCCGAGAGCGACACGGTTAGGGACCACCGCCAGGAACCCTCTGGCGATGCTGAAAGCGGCGCTCCGGTACCCCGCGCGACACGACGACGCCACGTTCACGCTCCTCGTCGGGGGCGGGTTACACCTGCTCGCAGTCTGGGTACCGGTGGTGCCGTTCGTGTTCGTCGCCGGCTACCTCGTCAGAGTGCTGGCCCACACGTCCGCCGGGGGGCGCCTGGCACTGCGCGGCCAGACCAGTCCACCGCGGTTCGACGACCTGCGCGGACTCGTCCGGGACGGCCTCGGCGCGTTCGTCGTCAGCGCCGTCTACCTGGCGGTGCCGCTGGCGATACTGCTCACCACTGTCGGTGGCGCTCTCAGCGGTGACGTCTCGCTCGCCGCCACCGGGAGAGAGGCCCAGGTCGGGTTTCTGGTCGGGTCGACGGTCACGGTACTGCTCGCCGGGACCTTCGGGTACATCCTGCCCGCCGCCCTCGTGAACTTCGCCCGGACGGGACGGGTCCGGTCCGCATTCGACGGCGGGGCGATTCGGCGGGCCGCGACCGACGGCCGGTACTTCTACGGCGTGATGGCCGGACTGGTCGTCGCCACGGTGGCCGGGGCGGCCGTGGGTCCGCTGAACCGCCTGGCGCTCGGGTTCTTCCTGGCGTTCTACGCCGAAGTGGTCGTGACTGCCATGGTGGGCCGGGCCGCCGCAGACGCCCTCGGTTCGGCAGACCCCGCGGCGAGGGACGGGAGCGAGTCCCTCGCCTGAGGTACCAGGGTTTTATCGCAGCCACGAGTAAGGTCTCTGTAGATGCTCGACGACGCACTCCGGTTTCCTCGCTCTGGCGACGACTGGCTCCCGACTCTCATCATCGGCGGCGTCCTCTCGCTGCTGGGGGTGCTGATTCTTCCGGGGCTCGTCGTCCAGGGATACCTCGTTCGCGTCCTGCGGGCGGGCGCACGCGACGAGTCGGCGGCGCCGTCGTTCACCGAGTGGGGCGAACTGTTCGTCGACGGCCTCAAACTGCTGGTGGTGAACCTGGGCTACGCGGTGGCCACCGTGATTCCGGTGACGATAGTCACGGCCGTGCTGGCCGCGGGAACGACCGACGCCCCCGACCCCAACGCCCTGTTGAGCCTCGTCAACCTCGGAGTCGGACTGCTGTTGCTGGTCCTCTCGCTGCTGGTGACGTACGTCCTCCCGGCCGCGATGGCCAACTTCGCGATTCAGGGACGCCTCCGGGCCGCCTTCGACGTCAGCACCGTCGCTCGCGGAGCGTTCACCTGGGAGTACGCCGTGGGGTGGCTCCTCGGCGTCGTGGTCGCCGTGGTCGGCGGCCTCGTCGGCGTCGTGCTCTCGGCGCTGGTCGTGGGCGTCTTCGTCCTGTTCTACGTGCAGGTGGTCGTCTACTTCCTCTGGGGCCGCGGGTTCGCGGCGGGCCTCGGGCGGGAACCGCCGATGCGGCGCGGCCCGACGGCGGTCAGCGCCTGAGTCGGGCGCGTCCGCGCTGACGGCGGGCCGGCCGCGAGCGCTCGCGGAATACAAGCGTTGTTAACGCCGGGGGGTCGAGAGACCTGTATGCGCATTTCGAGCCGCGGTCGCGGCGAGGAGGGGCGCGAGCGAATGTCGCTCGTCCCCGAGAACGTCGACGACCTCTGGCACCTCTCGTACGTGCTCGAACCGGGGGACCTCGTCTCCGGGGACACCACGCGCCGCATTCAGCGGGACGACGAGAACCTCCGGGACACGGGGGGCGAGCGGGAACACCTCCACGTGACGCTCGAAATCGAGGACGTGGAGTTCGCCCGGTTCGCCAACAGACTCAGGGTCGGGGGCGTCATCGTCGACTGCTCGCGCGAGGACCAGCTGGGCCACCACCACACCCTCAACGTCGAGGAGCGAAACGAGATTACCATCGAGAAGCACTTCAAACCGGACCAGGTCGAGCGCATCGAGGAAGCCGAGGCAGCAGCGGAGAACCCGGAGGTGGCCATCGCCACCGTCGAGGAAGGCGAGGCGTACGTCCACACCGTCGCCCAGTACGGCATCGACGAGTACGCCTCGTTCACCCGCCCGACCGGGAAGGGAGAGTACGCCCGCCCGCGGGACGAACTGTTCGCGGACCTGGGGTCGGCCCTCTCGCACCTCGACGTGGACGCCATCATCCTCGCCGGACCAGGCTTCACGAAACAGGACGCGATGGACTACCTCGAATCGGAGTACCCCGAGGTGGCCGACGCCGTCGTCCAGACGGTCGACACCGCCGGCGTCGGCGGGCGCGGCGTCCACGAGGTGCTGAAACGCGGCGCCGTCGACGAGGTGCAACAGCAGACGCGCATCGCCGAGGAGGCGCAGTTGATAGACTCGCTGATGGAGCACATCTCGCAGGGCGCGAAGGCGGCCTACGGAATCGAGGAGGTGTCGAAGGCCGCCGAGTTCGGGGCCGTCGAGACGCTGCTCGTCCTCGACCACCGACTCCGGGAGGAGCGCCAGGGCCGCGGCGACTGGGACGTCGACGTCAACGAGGTGATAGAGCGCGTCGAGCAGCAGGGTGGAGACGTGACCGTCTTCTCGGCCGAGTTCGACCCCGGCCGACAGTTGAAGAACCTCGGCGGCGTCGCGGCGATACTCCGGTACCGACTGCAGTAGCCGCGGCATCTGCGCCCGGCGGGAAACCGTTTAACCCTCGGAACGCCTCTAGAATCGCCGTGTACGCGCTGCGGCGGGCGACCGCCAGAATCGACCGCTGGCTCGACCACGTCTTCTTCGGACTCATGGAGCTGTTCACGCTGGTCGTCCCGGCGATGTGGCTCCTCCTGGCCGCGCCGAACGACGCTGCGGTGGCCCTGTCGGCGCTCGTCGCACTCTTCGTCGGGTCCGTCGCCGTGGGAACGTTCCGCGGCGGGTACGTCGACGTCGGCTGGTGGCCGCGTCCGGGGCACCTCTGGACGCTCCCCGCCCGCTCTGCGTACTACAGCCTCACCGTCGGCGCCGCCACCTGGGCGGGGGTGCAGGTCCAGTTGCAGACCGGGTCCGGGTGGCTCGGCGTGGTCGTCCCCGCCACCGTGACGGTGGCCCTGCTGGTCCCGTTCCCCAGATTCCTGGCGGCCCTGGCGCGCGCCTCGCAGTGGTCGCTCGTTCCCGAGGCCTGACGGCGGGACACTGCCGGGACGACGCGCGGGCCCTGCTCGCGACTACTCTCCGGTGAGTGCCTCGCTCGCCGGCGCGAAATCGACCGGCTCGCCCAGGTCACGCTCCAGGGCCCGTTCGTAACAGAGGTAGGCTCCCGCGACCGTCTCGATGCCCGTCCCGCCGCTGTCGAACACCGTGACGTCCTGGTCGCTGGTCCGGCCCTCGGCTCTCCCCGCGACCACCTCGCCGAGTTCGGCGTGGACGTGGCCCTCGTCGACGACGCCTTCCGCTACGGCGTGGAGGAACGACCCGGCGTCGGTGGTCGCTCGCTCCCGGAGGTCCGGCACGTAGACGGCGCGCTCGATAGTCGTCGTGTCGAGTTCCCGCTTCTCCGGGTGGTACTGCCCCATCGCGGTCACGTGCGTCCCCGGGTCGAGCAAGTCGCCGTCGAACACCGGTTCGCTGGCCGTCGTCGCCGTGACGACCACGTCGGCGCCGTCGAGGGCGGCGGCGCTCGACGCGACGGCGGCGACGCTCGCGTCCAGTTGCCGGTCCATCTCGCCGGCGAACTGCTCGCGGTGTTCCTTGGTCGGGGAGTACACCCAGACGGTGTCAAGGTCGCGTACCGTCGCCGTGGCGAGGACCTGGCCGCGGGCCTGCGCACCGCTCCCGATGACCGCGAGCGATGTCGAGTCCTCGCGGGCGAGGGCGTCGACGCCCACGGCCCCCGCGGCGCCCGTCTTGAACGGGTTCATGCTGGCGCCGTCGAGGAGCGCGAGGGGTTCGCCGGAGTCGGCGTCGAACAGGGGCGTCACGAACCAGGCGTCCTCCGCGCCGAATCCGGCGGCGTACATGTACCCGCCCATCGCGCCGGTATCCGGCAGGACCGCTCCGTACGTCGTCAGCATCCCGGGCGGGTCCTCGTTCAGCAGTTTCGTCCGGGGTTCGGCCGGCGCGCCCTCGCCGCGCTGGCGGTATCCCTCCCGGACGGCGTCGACGTACTCGGCGGGCGATGCGAGTCCGGACACGTCCTCGCTAGTCAGAAACAGGGCCTCGGTCATACCCTCTCATCGAGTGGGTGAAGTAAAAACGTGCGGCCCGCCGCCGTCCCGTGGCGAGGCCGGTCCTGCCCGGTTCGTACACGAGTGGGACGACGCCGGGCAATCTCCGTAGCGAAACTGCCGCACGCCCGAACGACGGTCAGACGGCGACCGGACGGGGACGACCAGCGCAGGGGAGCGAGCGTGGTGCATTCCGGGCGGACCCGGCCGCCGGTCGGACGTCGTGACTCGGGGCGACGGGCGCGATGAAAACGAACGGTCGAAGAGAACCGGCGGCGAGAGACGGAGAGCGTCGTTCAGTCCGCGGTTATCGTCTTGGAGTGGGGCGTCGACACCTCACCGACCGTCTCCGTCGCCACGGGGGCCTTGACGAACATGGCGTGGAGGATGACGGCGATGGCGACGGTCGCTGCGACCGGGACGGCATGGGTCACCGAGAGACCGACGACCGAGAGACTGCCTGTGATGCCGAACAGCGACAGGGGGATAACACCGAGCACGTAATCGTAGTAACCAGCCATAATACAATACGTGGTATGGGTAGTGGGTATATAATTCTTTTCCGTGGGTGAACGGAGGGTTTGTCATTGGTGAGCCATTGGGTACTCATAAGTTATGAGTGGATAATCTCGTGTCACGCTCTCACGCGCCCGTTCTGTAGACCCGTGCGAAAGAGACGCACGTTCGTAGCGTGCGACGCGGTCCGTATCGTGGCAGTAAGTCGACATCAGGCGGGCCGTCTTCGCGCCTGACGCCACGCCCGGTGCGTCCGGCGAGCGAGGTCGGATTCGGGGGACGAGGAGCCGTCACTCGGGCACGGGGCGCAGACGGGGTGGCCCGGCGACCGGACCGACCTACCAGACCTTGAAAACGAGGTACCGCCAGAGACCGAGCCCCACGATGCCGACGGCCATCGTCACCACGAGGAACGTCAGTTCGGCGCCGCCGTGGAAGACCGGCGTGGCGCGTAACAGAACGCCGACGACGTCGGCGCCGACCCACGAACGGACGGCCAGCGGGACCGACGCCTTCGCTGACTCCGCCGCCCCGGCGGAGTACGCACCGACCAGCGGTGCGACCAGGAGCCACCCGATGTAGAACGGCGCCAGCGTGCCGGCCAGGTACAACGGGTTCCCGAGGACGAAGTCGACGGTCGTGTGGTTTATCGTGCCGATGGTCAGTAACAGTCCGATGACGAGGACGTCTCCGACCGCCAGCGGGAGACTGCTCGAGTCGATGCGTCGGTCGAGGAACGACGCGACCGAAGTGGCCATACCACCTGTACTGACTCCCCCCTCTTGGCTTCCTCGTTTCGTCCCGACGAACACACTGTCGTCGGGGGGAGTCAGGATTCCGGGGGTTTGACGCCGGCCACCGTGTACTCGAAGCCGTCGTCGACGACGGTGGCATCGAGCGACCGTCGACCCATGCTGCGGGCCAGGTCCGCCGGGCCGGTGAACGTCGAACTGAACCCGACGAGGCGTTCGGCGAGGACGAGGCCCCGGCCCAGCGCGGTTCCGGGGTCGAACTCGCGGACGACCAGTACGCCGCCGGGTGCGAGCACGCGGGCCGCCTCGGCGACGACCTGGTCCTGGTCGGGCATGTGGTGTAACGCGTCGACGACGACGACGGCGTCGACGGCCCCCTCGGGGAGCGGCAGCGCTCGCCCGTCGGCCTGGACGCTGGCCAGCCCCCGGTCCCGGGCCCGACGCAGCATCCCCAGGGCGGGGTCGAGGACCACTGTCTCCGCGTCGTCGATGCTCCGGGCCACCCGGCCGGTTCCGCCTCCGAGGTCCAGCACCCGTTCGACGGGTCGCTCGGCGAGGGCGAACCCCTCGGCCAGCGACTCCCGACTCGCGGGCGGCACGAACACGTCGTAGAGACCGGCGAACCGGTGGAAGAACCGTACGTCGCCCGGGCCGTGCATACCTGTTTCAGGGGGGCGACGTACAAAGGGGCTCGCTTCTGCGAACCTCACACACCACCGGTCCCGTCGGACGCGACGCCCGTGAACGGACGGCGCATACTCCCGGTCACGGAACCGAGGCGGAGTGTAAGTCACGCGAACACGCGCGGATGCGCAATCCGGTACGCGGAATCCACACGCTCTTGCACGTGGCGGCGCAGAGTGCGGTATGGAACGGGGCCGCGACCACCCGCCGGCCGAACGCTTCGAAGTCGTCGGGTGGCCGCCCGAGGGGCCGGCGCTCCGCCTGGACTATCGGCAGTTCAGTTACGCGGGGAAGTTCGTCATGACGGCGACCGGGAAGGCCGTCGTCCGGTCGGTCGGTTCTCGCGGCGGCGACCCGGCGCCTGACGCACCCCCCGCCGGTGACGACTTCGAGGACGACGTGCTTGCGGCCGTCGCGTTCGACGAGGACCGCACCGACCCCGGGCGCCTCGTGCTCCGGTACGTCACGGTGCGGGCGGACCGCCGCGGAGAGGGCCTGGGGCCGCGACTCGCCGCGTTCGTGGCCGCGCGGGCGTGCGAGAAGGGGTACGACCGCGTCCGCATCGCCGTGAACAACCCCTTCGCCTACCAGGCGCTCTACAAGGCGGGGTTCGCCTTCACGGGCGGGGAGTCCGGCCTCGCCGAACTGCTCCTGGAGCGACCGTGCGGGACCCGGCCGGACCGGGACGCGACCACCTACCAGGCCGGTCTCGACGTCTTCCGGGACCGGGACCTGGGCGACCCGGAAGCCGGATTCCTCGACGCGAAGGCAGGGCAGGACCCGCCGCCCGTCGTCGACCCGCCGGGAGACCCGAGAGGTTGAAACGGGGGCGCGACCAACGACGCGCCGATGGGAAACGCTGACCTCCGGACCCTGGCGGCACTCCAGACGGTGTCGTTCGACGACCTGACCGGGCGGGTCGTCGCGGTGGACGCCCACAACTGGCTGTACCGCTACCTCACGACGACGGTCAAGTTCACACGAGACGACGTCTACACCACCGCGGACGGCGAGGAAGTGGCCAACCTCGTCGGCATCGTCCAGGGGCTCCCGAAGTTCTTCGAGCACAACCTCGTCCCGGTGTTCGTCTTCGACGGCGGCGTCACCGACCTGAAGTCCGACGAGGTGAGCGAACGGCGCCGCCAGCGCGAGAAAGCCCGCGAGCAGATGGAGGCCGCACAGGAACGCGGCGACCACCTCGCCGCCGCCCGCCTTGAAGCCCGCACGCAGCGACTCACGCCGGTCATCCAGGAGACCTCGCGCGAACTGCTCGACCGCCTGGACGTCCCGTACATCGAAGCGCCGGCGGAGGGCGAGGCCCAGGCCGCGTACATGAACCGCCGGGGCGACGCCGACTACGTGGGGAGCGAGGACTACGACACCCTGCTGTTCGGCGCGCCGCTGACGCTCCGGCAGTTGACGAGCAAGGGGGACCCGGAGCTGATGGACCTCGATGCGACCCTGGAGAACAACGACGTCACCTGGGAGCAACTCGTCGACGTCGCCATCCTCTGCGGGACGGACTTCAACCCGGGGGTGGACGGCATCGGTCCCAAGACGGCCCTGTCGGCGGTGAGAGAGCACGGCGACCTGTGGGGGGTTCTGGAGGCGCGAAACGTGCACGTGCAAAACGCCGACCGCATCAGGCAACTGTTCCTCGACCCGCCGGTCACCGACGACTACGACCTGGACCTGGAGTTGAACCCCGACGTCGCGGCCGCCCGCGAGTTCGTCACCGCCGAGTGGGAGGTCGACCCCGACGAAGTCGCCAGGGGGTTCGAGCGAATCGAGGAGGCCCTGTCGCAGACGGGTCTCGACCGGTGGACGTGAGCCGACGGACCGACTGCTTCTCGGCCAGTCGTATCCGACCGTCGTCGGGAGAGTTGCCCCGTCGACTCGCGGCGTCCGCGGCCGTCAGGCCACGTCAGCGATAGCCTGCAGGAGGAGGTCCGCGCCGATGGAGATTTCGCGCTCGGTCACGTCCAGCGGCGGCAGCAGGCGGAGCGTCCTGTGCCCGCACCCGAGCGTCAGCAGTCCGCGCTTCAGCGCCGCCTCCTGGACCGCGTCGCGTCGCTCGCTGGTGTCGAACTCGACGCCGACCATGAGTCCGAGTCCGCGAACGTCGGCCACGCACGCCGGGGCGTCGTCCCGAATCGTCTCCCGAAGCTGTCGCCCCCGGACGACGGCGTTGTCAAGCAGGTCGTGTTCGTGGATGGCGTCGATGGTGAGGGCTCCCTGGAGCGAGGCGATGATGTCCCCCGCGCCCCACGTCGAGGAGAGCCGACCTTTCTCGTCGGGGAACACGTCCGACCGGGAGATGGTCGCTCCGACCCTGAGCGCCTTCGCCGCGGCGATGACGTCGGGTTCGATGGGGAAGTGGTCGGACCCCCACATCTCACCCGTCCGGCCGAGACCGCTCTGTATCTCGTCGACGACGAGGGTGACGTCGTACTCCTCGACGACGGCGGCCACCTCGTCCATGAAGGAGTCGCTCGGGATTCGGTAGCCGCCCTCCCCCTGAATCGGTTCGAGGACGACGTAGGCGAGTTCCTCGGGACTGACGTACCCGTACTCCGGGTGGAGCATCTCGCGCAGGCTCGAACTGCTCCCGTGGAAGAACCCGCACTCGCAGGTTTCGGGCGTACAGAACCGGTCGTCGCAGAAGGGGACGTCGTGGACGCCGGCCACCTCGGGATACTTCCGCCGGTACTTCTCCTTGGACCGATTGAGCGACAGCGCCCCGAGCGTTCGCCCGTGGAACGCCCCCTGGAACGTCACCCCGTACTTCGCCCCGTCGGCGTTGTCGTAGCTGATTTTGATGGCGTTCTCGATGGCCTCGGCGCCGGAGTTCGAGAGGAACACCATGTCCATCCCGTAGTGATCCGTCGCCTCGACGAGTCGGTCCATCAGCTCCGCCGGGCCGGGCAAGTCGCCCTTCCCCGGGAGTTCCCCGCCGCTGACGTAGAAGTCCTGGCCGGCGATCTTCAGCGGGTCGACCAGTTCGAACTCCCGGAGTCGGTCGAGTATCTTGGGATTGTTGTATCCCAGCGGGGCGGCCGCCACGTGGCTCGTGAAATCCAGCAGGACGTTCCCGTCCACGTCGGTACAGAAGGGCCCCTCGGCGTCGCCGGAGAGGTCCCAGACGAAATCGTACACGTACGTACTCGGCGCGGCCGAGCGGTGGTGGTACGATACCCACTCCTGGGCGCGCGCGCCGGGAATCGACCCGACGCGCGGCTCCGCCGTCTCTCTGTCCATGAGTCCCGATTCGAGGAGGGGGGTGTTAAGAAATTCGTTGCGATTGTTTCAACATTTACCGTCCGGGCCCGGGTCCGGGATACCCGAAGCGCCGGGGGAGAGTCCGGCGAGTTACCGGGCGCGTAGACGCCGGGCGTTCGAGCGATTCCTCGCCACGATAGGCTTTTGGCCCGTGGCCCTCCGTATGTGGTATGTCGCTCCTCGATATCCAGCGGTCTCGAATCGGCTGGTGGGCGCTGGGTCTCGGTCTCGGGGTCGCTCTCGTCTTCGTCGTCCACTCGTTCATCGGGACGTTCGTCTTCGGGGCCTTCATCTACTACGCCACTCGACCGGTCTACTACCGCCTCCAGCGACACATCCGACCGCCCAGCCTCGCGGCCGGTGTCGCCCTGTTCGCGCTCGCGCTCCCGGCGCTCGCACTGACCGTCTACGCCCTGGCCCTCGTCTTCACGGAGGTGTACAGGCGGACGAGCGCCACGCGGTTCGACCTGACGCAGTACCCCGGAATCGACCAGGAACTCGTCACGACGCTCTCGAACCCGGAGACGTTGCTCTCGACCGGCGTAAGCGAGTATCTCACCTCGGAGACGCTCCGGTCTGCCCAGACCTCTCTCGCCTCGGCGGCCGACACGGTGGCCTTCTTCGGCATCGGACTGGTTCACCTGTTCATCATGATTGCGCTGGCGTTCTACCTCCTGCGCGACGGACACAAGCTCTCCCGGTTCGTCATCGGCCGGTTCGGCGACCAGCGGGGCATCCTCGAGGAGTACGTCCGCGCCGTCGACAACGACTTCAACAACATCTTCTTCGGGAACATCCTGAACGCCGTCCTCACGGGGACCATCGGGGTCATCTCCTACTCGCTTCTCAACACTGTCGCACCCCCCGGCGTGAGCATCCCGGCGGCCGCTCTCGTCGGCATGCTCGCCGGCGTCGCCAGCCTCGTTCCCATCGTCGGCATGAAACTGGTGTACATTCCGGTGGCGCTCTACATGGCCGTCGTGGCGGTCGTAGCGGGGGCGACGACGGGTCTCTGGTTCGTCCTGGTGTTCGCCGCCGTCTCGTTCGTCGTCGTGGACACGATTCCCGACCTGGTTCTTCGACCGTACGTCTCCGGGCGGAGTCTCCACGTCGGCGCCGTCATGGTGGCCTACACGCTCGGACCGCTCCTGTTCGGGTGGTACGGCATCTTCCTGATGCCGATGCTGCTCGTCTTGGGCGTCCACTTCACCCGCCTCGTCCTGCCCGAACTGGTGCAGGGACAGCCGATTCAGCCGTACATGGTCGACCCGGGATACATGGTCGACGGGACGCCGGACGCGGCGGACGCGCTCGGGGTCGAGAGCCACGACACCGCACAGGAGAGCGAGGGCGGCGAGCAGACCGCTGACGAGTCGGCAGCGGAGAGAACAGACGAGAGAGAGGAGGAACCGGCCCGTCGGCGCGGCGAGAGCGGGTACGAAGAAGACGCTGGCGACGCTCCCGGACGCCGCCGGTCCGGCGACAGCCCCTCGGATTCCTAGGCGTCGGCCTCGAGGTGGTCGACGTAGTCGCCTTCCCAGTCCTTGCGGGCCTGTATCTCCCGGCGCCCGCGCCGGGTGAGGGTGTAGTAGTTGGTCCGCCGGTCGCGCTGTCCCTTGTCCACCAGCCCTTTCTCGACCAGCGTGTCGAGGTTCGGGTAGAGCCGACCGTGGTGGATCTCCTTCTCGTAGTACTCTTCCAGTTCCTCTTTAATTGCGAGCCCGTGCGGTTCGTCCAGCCCGGCAATCACGTAGAGGAGATCCCGCTGGAATCCTGTCAAATCGTACATCGGTAACTTCAACTTGTATATTACTGTCGGAATTAAATAAATTTGTCGGCGTCACACGACGCACATCCCTGACGTAGTGGGTGGAAAACGGAAGTTCCGCACCCTCTGAACGCATAATACTTCCGATTGGTTGGCTCGAAAGTTTCTCGTCAGACGGGAAATATATCTGTCGAAATAGCATTCTTGGCCGAGGAAACGGCGCTTTCCGGCCCCCTCGGGTGGCGAAATGCCGTCGCGGGTCAGTTGCGACTCACGACCGCGAGAGAGGCGACGCTGATAGTGGCGACTCACGACCGATGCAGCTGCGACGGTCCGTCACCGCGAATCGACGGACGCGACTCCCGAGACGGACCTCCGTCTGGGCGAGTAGCGTCACGAAAGGAAAGCAGACCACGCGAAAATCGCGTGGATGCTTGCCGCCCTGAATTGGTCCCCGCTGACGCTTCGGCCCTCCAAGCGAAGCGTCAATCTCGGGTTTCGACCCGTTTCACTTAAAGATACCGACCGAGGTCAACGTTTGTCACGGGATATCGAATCGAAACGTCGGCGGAATCGCCCGCCCGCGTCGCGTTCGTTCGCTGCCGCCGTTCGGCGTCGTCGCGCGTGCGTCGCTCCAGACGAGGCCTGCCGTGTCGACGTAGCGGCAGTCACTATCGCTCCCGAGGGAACCGGTGCCCAGGGGAACCCTCCGTAGTCCCACCGGGCAGCGACCGGCGAGGACAGGACGCGGGGGTTCCGTCGGGGCTACATGTGCTCTTCTTCCAGCACCCATCCCAGCGCTCGCTTGTAGTACGTGAACATTCGACGTACGCCTTCGTGGCGCATCTCCTCGGACTCCAGGTGGGACGCGAGGAACTCGTACTGCTCTCGAACCTCCTCTTCGCTTCGCATACGGGTCGCTGGGGCGCCAGCCCAAAGAAGGTGAATCCCGACGGCCGGTCCCGGAGTGGCGTGCGGGCGCAGGACTCCCCCGGCCGGGCGTCGGCCTTTTTGTGACGGAACTCCCACTCGGAGGTATGAAAGTCCGGGGCCTCCGCGAGTGCAAAGCGTGCGGTCGTGAGTGGTCGTACTACGAGACGGGGAGCGTCACCTGTCCGGCCTGCGGGAGCATGCGGAGCGTGGGCGTCGACGACCGGTCTCGTCACACGGACACGCCCGTCGAACTCGACCTGTCGACCCACCGGAACGCGTTCGAGGAGCGCCATATCCGGGAGTTCGTCGACGAACTGAAGTCGACCCTGCGGACGTACCGCCGCCGCCGGGGATTCATCTCCGGCGGCAATCTGCTCCCTCTCGACGACACCTACCTCGCCGCGTCGGAACTGCTGCAGGCGGCGGACCTCTACGCGCGGGCCAGGGACCCGACAGACGACGAACGCCTCTACGTGCTGTCGCTGCTCCGGGACGCAGACCAGGGCGAGCGACCGGCCCCGGCGGACGTCCCCCAGTCGATGTACGCCGCCCGCGGACTCGGGTACGCGCAGGCCGTCCGCGAGTACCGGCGAGAGGCGGGACAGTGGCTCGACGACAACCCGAATCCCCCGGCGCGGCGGGCCCTCGGGTCGGCCGACGAACGGGCGAAGCGCGTCGAGGCCCTTCAGGGGGAGGTCCCGCCGGCGGAAGTCGAATCTCTGGTGACGGCCGTCAGGGAAGTGGGTCGGTTCCTCCTGGAGGACGACGAGAACGCCCTCGCGGCGGCCCGGGACCGACTGGAGCGACTCTGAGTCCGAGAGCGGTACGCGCGTCCGAGTTCCCGAGCGGTACGCACGCCCGCGTTCCCGAGCGATACACACTTGCCCGTCCAATCGAGACTGGAGGCGCATGGGCGAACCCTTCGACGTGCACGCCGTCCGCCACCGCCTGAAACTCAGGCGGGAGACGGGCGGGACGGCGCTCTACGAGAACAGGGACGCGGTCCCCTGTCCGGCCTGCGGCGACCCGTTCGACGAGCTGCTGATAACCGAACGGCGGGAGAACCGATTCGACCCGGACAGGCCAGTGGCGTTCTGCGTAATCCGGGAGGCCGACAGACTGCTCGTCTGCACGCACGAGTGACCCGTCGGCCCCGCCAGGCGTCCATCTCCCCCCGGCAGACTCCGTCGGTATCCGACAGACGTCCATCGCAACCCGACAGACGTCTCTCACCGTTCGCCAGTCGTGCGGGTCGGGGGCGTTCAGGGCAGGTCGACCTGGACTGACGCCGCCTCGGAGGCGGCTTTGACCGTGTTGTACAGCAACATCGCGCGGGTCATCGGGCCGACTCCCCCGGGGACGGGCGTGATGACGCTCGCTTTCTCCCTGGCGCTCTCGAACTCCACGTCGCCGACGAGTTCGTACCCCTTCTCGGTGTCGGCGTCGACGCGGTTGACGCCCACGTCCACGACGACGACGCCCTCGGAGAGCATCGACCCGTCGACGAGTTCGGGCACGCCGCACGCCGCCACGAGGATGTCGGCCTGCCGGGTCTTCGCGGCCAGGTCGTCGGTCCGCGAGTGACAGACCGTGACTGTGGCGTTGCCGCCGGGGGCTTTCTGTACGAGGAGGTTGGCCATCGGCTTGCCGACGATGTCCGACCGGCCGACGATGACCGCGTCCTTCCCCTCGGGGTCGACGTCGGCCGCCTCGAGGAGCTTCTGCACGCCGTGCGGGGTGCAGGGCTTGAAGCGAGCGTCGCCCGCGACGAGTCGGCCCACGTTCTCCGGGTGGAATCCGTCGACGTCCTTCGCCGGGTCGATGCGCGACAGCACCTCGCGCTTGTCGACGTGGTCCGGCACCGGCAACTGCACCAGGACGCCGTGTACGTCCGGATCAGCGTTCAGGTCGTCGATGGTGTCGTACAGTTCCGAGGCCGGCGCGTCCGGGTCGATTTCGATGTCGACGGCCTCGATGCCCACTTCCTCGCAGTCGCGCTGTTTCATGGAGACGTACGTCTCGCTGGCCGGGTCGTCGGACATCAACACCGTCGCCAGGCCGGGCCTCACGCCCGCCTCCGCGAGCCCGGAGATTCCCGCCGCGAGCCCGTCCCGAATCTGTTCGGCCACCGCGTTGCCGTCCAGTATCTCCGTCATACGTCGAAAGGTGCGCGCCCCCGTTATCAACCCTCGGATTCGTGGCTATTTTGGCTCACATCAGGCGGGGAAATACTCACGAACGTGGATAGCAGCGTGGTGATCGCAGGAGGACACCGCCCCCTCAGACGCCGGGGTCGTACTCCGAGAGGTCCCGGAGGTCCGACCCCTGTCGGACCGGTTCGGCGTCGCCGGACTCCAGGTTGACGACCATCGCCTGTCCGCCGTAGCCGTGGGTCTGGTCGTGGCCGCGGACCACCACGTAGGCGATGCCCTCGGGCACCGGAACGTTCGTGGACCGGGTGAACTCCCGGGTGCCGTGTGCGTGGAGGAGCCGACGGCGCCCGAGTCGCGCGCCGTCGAGCGTCTCAACCTGCCACCAGTTGGCGAACCCGTCCTCGCCGTCGTCGTCGTGGTACAGCGTCACGTCGAACTGGTAGCCGTCGTCGGTGCGTTCGACGGCGACGGCGGTCACGTTCGCCTCGCGGAGGTCCAGTTCCTCGGTCGGTGTGTCGGCTGTGTCTGTCATCGTCCTGGATTGGGCGTCCGTCGTCGTTCGCTCTTCGGTCGGGGAGGGCTGGCCGGTAGCGGGCGTCGTCGTCCCGGCAGCCGTCGCCGAAGCGGTTCCCGGAGTCCCCTCCTCGCCCGCGCCGCCGGTGGGTTCGCCCGTCCCCTCCCCGTCGCCGAGACACCCGGCCAGCGACAGGGCGGCGAGACTCGCCGCGGCGCGAACGACCGTCCGTCGACTCCGTGGCGGTGTCACAGGCACCAGATTCACTCGGGAGAGCCTAAAGGCTGGTCGCCTGCCCGCGGGCGGTACACAACCCCCGGGAACCGAGGTCGGGCTTCCCGGACCGCGCACGGCCCGTGTTCGCGCTACTCCTCGTACAGCGGGTGGTCGTCGCAGAGTTCCTGCACCCTGTCGCCCACCGCCGCGATGACCTCGTCGTCGTCGACGTTGTCGAGCACCCGAACGATGAGTTCGGCGACCTCTCGCATCTCGGCGGACTCGAAGCCGCGGGTCGTGAGTGCGGGCGTGCCGACGCGGATACCGCTCGGGTTGAACGGCGACCGCGTCTCGCCGGGCACCGTGTTCGCGTTGAGGACGATTCCCGCTCGCTCGAGGGCCTCCTCGGCCTCGCCGCCCGGCAGGTCGGGGTGGGACTCCCTGAGGTCGACGAGGACGAGGTGCGTGTCGGTCCCGCCGGAGACGACCTCCAGACCGTGTTCGATGAACGTCTCCGCGAGCGTCTCGGCGTTCGTGACGACCTGCTGTGCGTACGTCTCGAAGACCGGTTCGAGCGCCTCCCGGAAGCCGACGGCCTTCCCGGCGATGTTGTGCATCAGCGGGCCGCCCTGTCCGCCCGGGAAGACGGCGCTGTCGACGTCGTCGGCGTACTCCTCGCTGGTCATGATGATGCCGCCCCGCCCGGCCCGAATCGTCTTGTGCGTCGACCCGGTGACGAAGTCCGCGACGCCCACGGGCGAGGGGTGGACGCCCGCGGCGACCAGGCCCGTGATGTGGGCGATGTCGGCCAGGTGGTACGCGTTGGACTGCTCGGCGACAGATTGGATGCGCTCCCAGTCGACGGCCCGCGGGTACGCGGAGTACCCGGAGACGATGATGTCCGGGTCGAACGCGCCGGCGAGTTCTTCGAGGGACTCGTAGTCGATGTACCCCGTCTCCGGGTCGACCTGGTACTGCTCGACGTCGTACAGTTGCCCGGTGAAGTTTGCCGGGTGCCCGTGCGAGAGGTGCCCGCCGTGGTTGAGTTCCAGCGAGAGGATGCGGTCGCCGGGGTCCAGCACGGCGAGGTAGACGCCCATGTTGGCCTGCGTTCCGCTGTGGGGCTGGACGTTGACGTGCTCGGCGCCCCACAGTTCTTTCGCCCGGTCGATGGCGAGTTGTTCGACGCGGTCGGCGTTCTCGCACCCGGCGTAGTAGCGCGCGCCGGGGTACCCCTCCGCGTACTTGTTGGTGAACGTGCTCCCCTGGGCTTCCAGCACCGCCTTACTCACGTGATTCTCGCTCGCAATCATCGCCAGCGTGTCCTGCTGGCGAGCGTCCTCTGCTTCGAGGGCGTCCGCGATATCCGGGTCGACCTCCCGGACGTGTTGGTACTCCATAACTCAGTTCCGGGCAGACCGACGGTTAAGCCTATCCACTCTGACCAGACTCGCCAGTTCGACGCCGACCGTCGAATTAAGCACGCCGGTATCGAACACGGGGGTCGCCTCGGGGGAGTGGTCGTCGTATTCGTCTCTCGTTGCACACCTGTTCGATAATAGGAAGAAATCCCTTCTATGTCGCGAAAAACGAGCGACGGCCCCTCTGCCCGGCGCGTCAGACGTTTCGTGAACGACGACCGCCTGTGCGAGTAGTCGATAAAGATATGATTAATGCGCTCCCTTTACCGACACCGAATGGTCCGGGCCGAAGTCACCCAGGGGGGCATCCAGGCGGTCACCGGAGACGGCTCTGTGGTGGCCGTCGGAACGCCAGACTGGACGACGACCGACGGGGGAGTGCGGGCTACCTCCGGGTTCGCGTCGTCCGTCACCGGCCGGACCACGCGCCTCGAGTTGCCGCCCGTGTTCGTACACGTCGTCGGCCCGGAGGAGACGCTCGAATCGGTGGCCTTCGGCACCGAACACCTCGAACCGGGGCGCTACCTGCTACGCATCGAGGGACCGGTGTCGACGTACCTCTCGTTCGAGGGGCCGGCGACGCTGTCGGACGCGGGCACCGACGACGCGAGTCTCAGGTTCCCCTCCGAAACGGAGGTGACTGTCGGCTTCGACGAGGGGCGCCGCTCGCCGCAGACCGTCACCGTCCCGAAGACGCCCACGGGCGTCGCGAGGGCGCTCTCGCTGACCGCCGCGGGCCACCGGACCGGGACCGTCATGCGCTCCAGTCCGTCGATGCGGGACCCGCCGCCCGCCATCGAGTTCGGCGAGGCGGTGTCGATTCCCGACGTCGTCGCAGAGCGCGTCCCGGAGACCGACGTCGAGTTCCGCCTCCCGGCGGACCTCCGGTACCTCGTCCCCGTCGCCTCGCTGGCCTACTACCTCGGGGCGAGGGTCACGGTCGACCGGGGCGTCACCCCGGCGATGGACCTCCCCCACCGGACCCACCACTTCCGGAATCTCCCCGAGTTCGCCACCGACGTGGCCTCGCTCCTGAGACGGACGTTCCTCCTGGACACCCTGGTTCGGGCCGCCGACGGGGACGGCCCCGCCGTCGCGGAGGCCGAGTACCTGACCGACCTCGACCTCGACGCCGACTCGCTGGCGTCCGCGGACGTGGCGACGCGCGTCGAGCGATACCTCGACGCGCCGTTCGAGCGAGTGAGCGACGCCCTGCCGGAGTGGCACCTGTCGATGTACATCGAACCGGAGTACGCGCACGTTCCGACGCTGCCCCACCTGCTCTGGAACGTCCCGAACATCCTCCCGCCCGCGTCCGAACCCCTGGAGAAGAAGGAGCGTCTCACCCGCTCGCTGGACGACTTCTACCGCTCCGGGACCTGCTCCGTCGCGGGCGTCGACCCGATAAAACCGCTGCTCGGGCCGGGACGCACCCACGGGTGGCTGGCGGACGGGGTCCCCATCGACGTGTTCAAATCGCTCCCGTCGGCTCACGAACGCAGTTCGCGGCGCGGGGGACTGGTCCCGCGGGGAGCGACACCGGAGCGGGACGCCCCGCTCTCGGTGGTGACCGTCCTCAACGACATCGGGATGGGACGTGAACTGGCCGCGGCCGCGCGCATCTACGAGGAGCACGCGCACGTTCCGGTCGAGGTCACCGAACGCCGACGGCTCACCCGGGAGGAGCTAGCGGAGGTGTTCCGGGCCGACCACGACCTGGTCCACTACATCGGTCACTGCGACGCCGCGGGACTCCGGTGTGTCGACGGGAACCTGTCGGTCGACGACCTGCCCGAGGTGAACGTGGACACGTTCATCCTCAACGCCTGCGGGTCGTACTACGAGGGGATGGACCTGGTGCGGAAGGGGAGCGTGGCGGGTGCCGTCACGTTCGACAAGGTCCTCGACAGCCAGGCCGCCCGGGTCGGGACCGCGTTCGTCCGCCTCCTGGTCCACGGGTTCAGCATCGACCGGGCGATGGCGCTGGCGCGCCGCCGCATCATCATGGGGAAAGACTACGCCGTGGTCGGGGACGGAACCCACACGGTGACGGCCAGCGAGTCGCCGGTTCCGCTGGCCGCTCGACTCACGCGCGCGGGAGAGGCGTTCTCGCTCACCTACGAGGCGGCGTCCCCGCGAGTCGCGGGCGGCTGGTACGACCCCCCCACCGGCGTCGACGGACCGGCACGGCTCTACGGGTCGGAAGGCGACATCACGCTCGCGCGCGAGGAACTCGTCTCCGTCCTGGCGGACAGCGACATCCCGGTCGTGTTCGACGGGGACATCCACTGGTCCGACGAACTGGTCGAGCGGTTCTCCTCGGGCGAGTGACCGCGCTCGACGCGACTCGACCCGGATTCTTCCCCCACCACGCCGCGCCGCGCGAGCGGAGTGCACTCTAGCAGGCCGACTACCAGTCAATCAATTGATGCTTAAATCCGGAGCCTTGTTCACGTTCAGAAAAACAGCGTCAGACTGAAATACAAACCATACAACTGTTCAATCAACGAGACAGGTCTGACACACTGAACGTCACGAACCACGGGGTTCGAAACGCGCCCGCCGATACGGCCTGGGACGAGCCGGACGACGCCGCACGGACCCCCGTCAGTTAACGATACGTTTACTGACATGCAAACATCGAATTATGGCCTAAACGGCTGTAAATAGTGCCACATGGCTATGTTCTGCGAAGTGTCTTGCGTTAATATTAAATAGACACATGCAAATAAAGACCATATGGAAATTGGCTCGAATTTACTAACAGACAATGTCGAGGATATTCTCGACGCCGTCCTGTCGGCGGTGGACGACGAACTCCTCGTCGTAAATCCGACGACTGAAACCATCGAAGCGCTCGTGACGGTCGCGTCGGCTGACGAAGACCGCCCTGAAATCCGGATGCTCGCCGAAGAGGCGCTGCTGAAGGACGTGATGGACGATTTCATCGTCGCCAGTAACGCGGCCGACCTGGTCGCCGCGGGGCGGCTGACGGTGCGGACGCTGACGGACACCGACGGCGAGAACGCGCTGCTCATCACGCCGAACGCGGTCATGGCGCTGGTCACTGCCGGCGAGAAGGTCGCCGCGCTCGCCACCGACGACGGCGAGTTCGTCGCCCTCGCAGGCGAGACGTACACCGCGCGGTTCGAGGAGGCCAAGCAGTTCAACCTCCGGACTCCGCCGCTGACCCAGGTTCGCACCACGCTCGAAGACGAAATCGGCGACGCGACGCGGTCGGACTTCGACAGCGTGCTGTCCTCGCTGAAGACCGCCCGCGGCGACGGCGACGGGCTGGACGAGGTCACCATCAGCCTCCTGGTGGCCGCGAGAAACGAGGTCCTGCTCTACGACATCAGCAAGTGGGGCGAGGACGTGGGCATCGCGAGCAAGGCGACGTTCTCGCGGACGAAGACGAAACTGGAGGACATGGGCCTCATCGACACCGAGAAGGTCCCGATAGACGTGGGTCGGCCGCGCCTGCGCCTGAAACTCGGCGACGAGCGTCTCCGCGACGCGGGGACGGACGAGCTGGCGAGCGTCGCACAGAGCCTGCTGGCCTCCTGAGGACGGTCAGACGACCGCCGGCAGCCAGCACGAGCCACCGCCGACTCGACGGCCCCGTCGACCTGTGAGCGGTGACGCCGGTCGGACCCCCTGATTCTGCCCGCCCCGGCGCGTAGTCCTACCCGCAGGGCGAACTCCAGTCGGCGAGCGGACGCCGCCGGCGAGGGCCGGTGTTTTTTCTCCCCCGCAGTTCTCGCGGGGGTATGGACATTGCTGTCGTCGGGTCCGGGCCCGCAGCCGAGGCCGTCACCGCCGCCGCGAGCGACGTCGACGCCGCCGTCGACCAGGTCACGGCCGACGCCCTCGGCGAGTACGACCTGAGCGTCGTCGTCGCCCCCTCGGGAGCGGACGCCTTCGAACTGGCCGACCGGCGAGCGACGCGGTGGGTATCGGTGGAAGTGGGTGGTATCGGGGGACACCCCCAGGCGGACCTGGACGCGTCAGTCGGCGTGTTCACGCCCGAATCGGCAGGGTACGGCGACCTGCAGGTGCGGGTTGCATCGACGGGCGGCGCGACGGCGGACCGCCCCAGCGGCGACCGGAGTGCGGTCCGCCTGGCCGGCGCGACGGCGGGTAACCGGGCGGTCCGCCTCCTGGCGGGGGAGGACCTCGGGGGGACGGTGGTCGAGATTCCCGGTCAGGAGCGGACCGTGCTGCCGGTTCCACAACCCGCGTCGAGAGCCCGGGACCTGCAGTGGAACGTCCGGGAGCGAGAACTCGACGCGAGCCTCGAACGGGCCGAACGCGCCCTCGACGACCGGGTCGGTCTCCTCACGGAGGTCGGCGAGCGAGAGTCGTTTCCCGCGCCGTACTACGTCGCCCGGACGGCGGACACGACGGCGTTCAGCGACGCGCGGGCGGCCGAGTTCGCCGCCGGCGTCGACCCCGGGTGGGACGCCGCGTTCATGAAAGCGCTCGGCGAGGCCCTCGAACGGTACAGCGCCGGTATCTATCGGTCGGCCGAGTTCACCGCCGCGCCCGCCGTCAACCTCGCGCGACCGGTCGCGCCGTCGGCCTTCGTCACGCCGGACGCCGCGCCGACCCCCGACCCGGAGGAGCCGATTCAGTGGGTCGACGGCGAACACCTCGCGACCGGCGAGGAGGTGGCGCTCCCGGCGGAGTTCGTTCACTACCCCCCGCCGTCGGACCGACTCAAGCCCGCCATCACCACGGGACTGGGCCTCGGCAACGACGGCGTCGAGGCGATGCTCTCGGGTCTCTACGAGGTGCTGGAGCGCGACGCGACCATGCTCGCGTGGTACTCGACGTTCGAACCGCTGGGGCTGTCCGTCGACGACGAGGCGTTCGAGACGCTCGTCGGGCGCGCCCGGTCCGAGCGACTCGCGGTGACGCCGCTGCTGGTGACCCAGGACGTGGACCTGCCGGTGGTCGCCGTGGCGGTCCACCGGGAGGACGACTGGCCGAAGTTCGCGATGGGGTCGGGGGCGAACCTCGACGCCGCCGCGGCGGCACGGTCGGCCCTGGCCGAGGCGCTCCAGAACTGGATGGAACTCCGGTCGATGGGGCCGGACGAGGCCGACCGACAGGAGGGGGCAATCGGCCGGTACGCCGACTTCCCCCGCGAAGTCCAGCGGTTCGTCGACGTATCGGGCCGCGTCGACGCGGCGAGCGTCGGGCCCGAGACGGTTCCCGACGGCCGCGGGGAACTGGACGCCGTGGTCGAACGCGCGACGGCCGCCGGACTCGAACCGTACGCGGCACGGGTCACCCCCGGCGACGTCGAGCGCCTGGGGTTCGAGGCGGTTCGGGCGCTGATTCCGTCCGCCCAACCGCTGTTCACCGGGGACCCGTACTTCGGCGACCGGGCCGAGACGGTCCCCGCGGACCTCGGGTTCGAACCGCGACTCGACCGGCCGTACCACCCGTACCCCTGAGCCAGACCCGGCGCGACACGCGGAGCCGAGGCGGTCTCAGACCCCGAAGGTCGCCCGGAGCATGTCGCGGGTCCCCGGACCCAGACCGACTGCCAGCACGGCCACGAGGAGTAACATCGTGTACCGGGGGCTCTCCTCGAAGACGCTCTCCTCGAACACCCAGACGACGAACGTCGCGGCGGCGAGTTTCACGAGCAGGAACGGCCAGGCGTCGCCGGTCACGGCGAGCACCGAGGGCGGGAGGGTCGCGGCCGCGAAATCGACGACGGCCTGGTTGACCGGGTGTTTCGGCACCAGGTTCCGGCCCGCGCCAAGGGCGGTCATCCAGTCCAGGCCGACGACGTTCGCCACGCCGTCGACTGCGTGCCCCCAGATGATGACGAAGCCGATGCGCTCCGTCCCGGCGTTGACTCCGGGAGCGAACCGCTCGATGAGCGCCCACGTCGCCCCCGCGGCCAGCGTCGCGCCGAGGAGAATCACCACGAGGACCTGCGGATAGAAGACGACGTCGTCGGTCCCCACCGCCATCGCCGCGAGGTACCCCAGGGTCACCGCGAGGATGGCGGTACCCGCGACGAGCAGCGGCAGTTCGTAGGTTTCGGTGACGCCGCGACGTTCGAGGGCGACGCTCCCCACGACGGCCACGAGCGTCACCGCGAACACGGTGAAGTAGATGATCGGACTGATGACGAGCGTGTTCCAGGGGTAGGAGATGAGCGCCTCGGCGGCCCCCGGCGTGTCGTTGGCGTCCTCGACGACGCGGAGCGCCCCGCCGAAGAACATGAACGGGAACAGGGCGTAGAAGAATCGCCGTCCCGTACCGATGTCGAGGCGGCGCAACAGGAACACGATACCCGATAGCATCACCAGGAGCGTGACCATGTATCCGACCTCGGAGACCAGCGTGTACCCGGGGTAGGCGACCGGTCCCGCCGCGGCGGCGCAGGCGCTCGCGCTTCCCAGGTACTCGACGCCGCCGCTCGGGTCGACGGCGCAGGCGGCCGAGTTAGCGTCCGCCTGGACCGGCCCCCAGAAGTACTGCCAGACGAACCGGTCGTAGACGATACGGGGGAACGCCAGGGACCCGCCGACGAGGGCCGCCACCATCGCCAGCACGCTCCCGACCCACAGCCGCTCGGGGTCGACACCGACGCGTTCGGAGACCGTAGCCATGTGCGAAACCCCGTCAGCGGCGGCTTTTATGCTTGCGGTCTCGTGCGTCTCGCGTGCGTCGTTCGAGCAGTCGCCCGGCGGTCCGTCACAGCGGGAGGCCCGGTTTCTCCAGGGGCGACCCGAGGATAATCATCGTGTGCGACCGGTCGAACCCCTCGATGGTGGCGATGCGCTCGAAGAGCAACTCGCGGAGCGCGTCCGAGTTCTCCGCGTAGACGCGAATCGTCACGTCCCACTCGCCGGTCGTCAGGTGCGCCTCGCGGACGCCGTCGATGCGTTCGAGTCCCTCGATGACCGCGTCCGTCTCCCCCTGTTCGACCCGAAGGCCGACCAGCGCGGACGCCCCCAGACCGACGGCCTTGGGATTCACCGCCGCGTGGTACCCCTCGATGACGCCGGATTCGACGAGGCGGCCCACCCTGTCGTGGACCGTCGCACTGGACATGTCGATTCGTCGTGCAACCTCGCTGAACGGCGTCCTGGCGTTCTCCTGCAGGATGCGGAGAATCGCCCGGTCCGTGTCATCGAGTTCCATGAGAGCCACTGGTGGGTCGAACCGCATCACGTTTGGCATTTCCACAACGTGTCGAGCGACCGGGGCGGCCCGTCTCCCGTCGAATCGGCGCGCTCATGTCTGCGGGACGTCTACGAAAACCGATGGTAGAGGCACCGCTCAAACAACGGTTCGTCGTGGACACGTCGCTGTTTCTCACGGGGGACATCCGGCGCGACGGAGAGACGCTCGAGGGAGCCGTGGAGCGTCTCCTCGACACCATCGCCGCCGCGAAGGTCGAGCACAACGTCTCCTGTTACGTCGCCCCCTCGGTCCACGAGGAACTCGTCGACATCCTCTCGGACCGGGGAGTTGACCCGGCGGTGGTCGAGAAACTCAACACCTGGGTCATCAGGAAGCACCCGGCCCGGTACGAGGTGTTGATTCCCGCCGAAATCGTCCAGCGGTTCATCCGCGAGATGAGCGGCCGGGTCGACCGCGGACTTCGCGTGTCCGAGGCCGCCGTGCGCCGCGCGGGGGAGTCCGAGGGCGACGTCGGTGACGAGGTCGTCGACGACCTGCGTGACCGCTACCGGGTGGCGCTCCGGCGAGGGGTCCTCGACTCACGGGAGGACTTCGACCTGCTCGTTCTCGCCCGCGAACTCGACGCCGGTATCGTCACCGAGGACACCGGCATCCTCGAGTGGGCCGAGCAGTTCGGACTGCGGTACGTCCGGGGCCGGGAGTTCCCCTCCCTGCTGGAAGCGTACCTCTCGCGGGACAGTCGCCGGCCCTGACCCGGAGCGCGAACCGGTGCCACGGGGTGTCACACCGTTCCAATCAGGGGTTTTATTAGAACCACACCGAATGCACCAACGATAATGCCAGAGAGACGCGGCAAGGGGAAAGTCGCCGTCGTCGGGACGGGCGCCGTCGGGTCGACGACGGCGTTCGCCCTGATGATGGACGGCATCGCCTCCGAAATCGTACTCGTCGACATCGACAAAGAGAAAGCCGAGGGAGAGGCGATGGACCTCAATCACGGCGCGTACTTCACCCCGCCGGCGAACATCACGACCGGCGACTACGAGGACTGCTGGGACGCGGACGTCGTCATCGTCACTGCCGGCGCGAACCAGGGACCCGACGAGACGCGCCTGGACCTCATCGAGAAGAACGCCTCCATCTTCGAGGACATGATTCCCCAGATTACCGAGGGGATGAACGACGACGCCATCCTGCTGGTCGTCACCAACCCGGTGGACATCCTCTCGTACGTCTCCTGGGAGGTCTCCGACCTGCCGCACAACAGGGTCATCGGGTCGGGGACCGTCCTCGACACCTCGCGGTTCCGCCACGTGCTTAGCCAGCGCATGGACGTGGACCCGAAGAACGTCCACGCGTACGTCGTCGGGGAGCACGGCGACACCGAGGCGATGGTCTGGAGTTCGACGAACGTGGCCGGCGTCCCCTTCGACAAGTACGCGGACGCGAGGGGCATCGACCACACCCCGGAGATGAAAGAGACGGTGGCCGACACGGTCCAGCAGGCGGCGTACGAAATAATCGAGCGGAAGGGCGCGACCTACTACGCAATCGCGCTCGCCACGGTAGAGATCGTCGAGACGATTATCCGCGACGAGAAGTCTATCCTCACCATCTCCACGCTCGCCCAGGGCGAGTACGGCCTCGACGACGTCTACCTCTCCGTGCCCGCCGTTCTGGACCGGAACGGCGTGCGCGAAATCGTCGAGTTCGACCTCGACCAGGGCGAACAGCACCGCCTGGAGCGGTCGGCGAACGTGCTCACCGAGAACCTGGAGAAGATCGGCTACCAGTGAGATAGCGGGGCCGACGGGGGGGAACCGGGACGTCCCGGTTCCCCCCCGCCGGACGCCCGCGCTTCGACCGCACCACAGGTCCGCTCTCCGACGCCGGCCGTCCGTCGCCGGACGCCCGCGAACCCCACTCAGTCTGCGAAGTACGCGGCGCCAGACCCGTCCCCGTCCGCCAGGTCCGCGGTCGCACCGGGGTGAATCATCTCGGCTAGCGTCTCGGCCACGTCGGCCAGGCGCGGCGTCCACCGGTGGGCGGCCTCGGTTCCGAGAACGTGGACCCGGTCGTGCTTGACTGCGGGAAGGGTGTCCCACCCGGGTCTGTCCGTGAGTTCCGCCATGCGGGCCCGCGTCTCGTCCTCGTCGTATCCGCACGGAGCGACCACGACCACGTCGGGGGCGGCGGCCCGGAACCGCCCCCAGTCGACCGCCGCGCTTCGCTCGCCGGCAGCGACCAGGTCGTACTGTCCGCCGGCAGCGCTCACGAGTTCCGGAATCCAGTTGCCCGCGGCCTGGAGGGGGTCCATCCACTCCACCACGGCCACGCGCGGTCGGTCCGCCGGAACCGCCCGCCTGAGCGACTCCAGCCGCCACCACACGTCGCCGACGACGGCCGCGGCCCGGGCCTGGCGACCGGTGGCCTCGCCGAGGCGAACCAGCGACCAGAGGACGTCTTCGACCGTCCGGGCAGAGAGGTCCAGGACGGACACGTCCGCCGGTAGCGCCGCCCGGACCGTCGCCTCGTCGACGGCGCACACGCCGCAGTCCGACTGCGTTACGACGAGGTCCGGATTCAGGTCAGCGAGGAGGGCCGTCTCCACCTCGTAGGGAGACTCCGATTCGGCGGCGGCCCCGACGGCCCGGTGGAGTTCGGCGCTCGACTCGGCCGCGAACGTGGTTCGACTGACCGTCGGCCGGTCCCGGGCGGCGGGCGGAACGTCACAGGCGTCCGAGACGGCGACCGGTTCGATCCCCAGCGCGTAGCAGAGTTCGGTCGCCGACGGGAACGTCGAGACGACCCGCGGTTCCGAGCGGGACCCGGCCGGGTCGGACTCGGTCACGGGGCCCTCCACGCGCACGACGGGGCGCGAATTCGACGGGCCGCCCGCCCCCGCGGCGCGTCAGTCTCGTCCGGTCCCCTCCCTCGACTGCGGGCGATTGCCAGTGCTCCCCGGAGTAGCGTCGAGTGCATACGGAGGGGGTCTCCCCGGTGTGCAATAAAACTTTATCTACATCAACCAGAATTGAATTCGGCGACGGTGACACCAGCCGCTTCCGGTGGAGTGAGCGTCCGGAAGCCCCGTCTCCCGGGGCATCTCCGTCGGCCGAATCGAACGACTGGGCGCGCTCGTCGGCCGGGAAGCGCGAGAAGTGCGGGGGGAGGGATTTGAACCCACGAACCCCTTCGGGAGCGGATCTTGAGTCCGCCGCCGTTGGCCGCTTGGCTACCCCCGCGTGCGTTCGGTACTGGCGGCCCCACGGGGTAAAATTTTTCCGAAACCGCCGCCGCCAGCGCCGGAGCGAGACCACCCGTTTTTATCTCCCTTCCCCTCGCGCTATCCTACCATGTCGACGCTATCCCTTCTCGGTCGCGTCCTTGCGTTCGTCGTAGCCGGCGTCGTGCTCGGAGTCCTCGGCGGCGCCGTCGCGGGACTCGCGTTCGTCACCGGACCGGCCCTCGGCGCCGGCGTCGGGTTCGTCCTCGCGGTGCTGTCGCTCCTGCTGGAAGCGGTCGTCGGCTGACGGTCGGTCCGACCGCCGGCGTCACACAGGGAAGACGGCCTGGCGGCCGCCAGTCGTCTGGTCGCCGCGACGGGCGTACTACTGGTGGTCGAGTCGGTAACACGCCGCCGACACCCCCCTGATATCGCGGTGTATTATATATGTCAGTCTGTCGATAGACCTTTCGGACGGAACGGCCTACCTCTCGACGGTACGCATGGGACTCATCGACAGGTTCTCGTCCGAAGGCGGCAGCGACATCGAAGACCCGGGGCAGGCGC
>JBEPXT010000006.1:0-55098 GCA_041641795.1 Salinigranum sp. | reverse complement strand
GCAGCTCGAACGTCCCCTTCGTCCCACAATTCTTTGGCATGAAGCAGTTCATCTGATATAATTTGGTCAGAGATGGATTTTCGGACTTTTAGCCGCTCTGTATCTAGTCTTCGAGGAATTGACTGTAATAGCCACAGCGCCGGTGGGCGCGCGCGCACGGATGGGTTTGACCGCGCTGCAGTTCCGTGGCTCTGGTCGGGGCTCCCGCCACTTCCCGTCTGCGTACGGGCGACCGGCGCTCGACCTCAGGTGGGCGCCCCGAGGCCCCAGACCATGACGACGGTGATAGTCGCGGCCGCGACGAGCTCCAGCAGCGAGAACGCCGCGAGAAGCACCTCCGTCGCACCGGGGAGGAGTTGGCCGTAGGTCATCACGGGGATGATCATCGAGAGCGTTATCAGTGCCGCCGCCACCACGAAATCTCGGTTCGGGTGCTGGGTCGTCCCGTTGACCATGGCGTAGAAACCGGTCGCCAGGACGGCCGCGACGCCGGTGCCGACGAGAAGCAACCCCCAGTTCAGGGGGCCGAACTCGGCCGGTATCGACAGCACCGCGCCTTCGAGTGCGCGGGCCACCGTCACCGCGAGCAACGAGAGGACGAGCGCGAGCGCCCCTCGCTTCAGGAGAGTCCGGGTGGGTCGGGGGGCGTGTTCTTCCGGGATGGTACCGCTTCGGGCAGGAGACATGCAGTTCAGAATAGTTGATTGTGATACATAAACGCCCGTCCAAACGACTTTGGTCCCGTCCCGAAGTGACCGGGTCCCGGCTACAGTGCTCCCCCGGACGGGACGCCCCCGACTGAAACCGAACCGGGCACGACGGGATTCGAACCCGCGGCCATCGGATTAGAAGTCCGACGCTCTGTCCGGACTGAGCTACGTGCCCTCACCGATGACCACACCCTTCTATCAAAAAAGCGATGCGGCTTCGTCCGGGGGTCGTCCGCTGGTGAGACTGCGACGAACGCCAGTCCGGAAGCCCGTTTCGCCCGCGACGGAACGGCACCGCTCCGCGGTCGCACCCGACGAAGTAAAATGGGGGGCAACACTACCTCGCGGCATGAAGGTCATCGGAACGGTGGGCCTGCCCGGGAGCGGGAAGGGGGAGGCCGCCGCCGTCGCCCGCGAGGAGGGCATCCCGGTGGTGACGATGGGGGACGTCATCCGCGAGGAGTGTCGGAATCGCGGCCTCGACCCGTCGGAACACCACGGCCACATCGCCACGGTCCTCCGCGAGGAGGACGGTCCCGACGCCATCGCCACGCGAACGCTCCCCCCGGTCAGGGAGTACCTGGAGGACCACGACATCGTCCTCATCGACGGCATCAGGTCGGACGTCGAAGTCGACTGTTTCACCGAGGCGTTCGGCGACGACTTCCTCCTGGTGAGCGTCGAGGCGCCGTTCGAGGTCCGGGCCGACCGCCTCGTGGACCGCGGACGCGACGACAGCGACCTCGACCGCGAGTCCCTGCGCGACCGCGAGGAGCGCGAGCGCAGTTTCGGCATGGCCGCGGCGATGGACCGGGCCGACGTGCGCGTCGACAACACGGGGTCGGTCGAGGAGTTCCGCGAGCGAATCCGCCGCATCCTCCGGGCGGACGGCGACGCGACCGACGAGTCGACGCCCAACGCGGAGGTGGACGGATGATACACCGCGTCGACGTTCACGTCGTCGCGCCCGTCCGTGACACGGAAGTGTCCGACCGGGTCGTCGACGCCGTCACGAACCTGTTTCCGAACGCCGAGGTGGAGCGTCAACCGGGCCGCGTCGTCGCCGAGGCGCACTCGCTGGAACAGTTCTCCGAGTTGCTCCACCGCCAGGAGATTCTCGACACCGCGCGACGCGAGTTCGCCAAGCGCGCCAGCGGCGACGGGTTCTCCTTCGCCCTGAAGAAGCAGGCCGCGTTCAAGGGCGTCGTCAACTTCTCCGTCGGCAACCCCGACGAACTCGGCGATATCGAGGTCCACGTCACGGTCCACGAACCGGACAGGGAGACCTACGTCGACCACATCGCTCCGCCGACGGAAGACGGTCGGCCCGTCGACCCGGAGGACTGAGGGTCAGTCCCGGGACGGCCCGCGAAAGAGGTCGGCGTGCCGCCGCGCCAGGTCGGTGTACCCCCCACTGTGGTAGGCCTCGAATGTCTCCTCGGGGTCGATAGTCGTCTCGGAGAGCGGCGTCACCCGCGCGGGGACCCCCCGGACGAACGACTCCTCGGGGATGGTGAACTCCTCGGGGACGACGGTTCCCGACGCGATAATGGACCGCGTCCCGACTGTCACGTCGGTGTTGACCGTGGCGTTGAATCCCACGAGGGCGCCGTCCTCGACGACGGCGTCGTTGAGAACGGCTCCGTGACCGATCATCACTCGCTCCCCCGCCTGCGAGGCGTGGAGGACGGCGTTGTCGCCGACGTGCGACGACCGTCCGATGCGGACCGGTCCGACGTCGCCCCGGAGGACGACCCCCGGCCAGACGCTCGCCTCCGCCTCGACTGTCACATCTCCCACGAGCGTCGCGTCGCGGGCGACGCGCGCGTCGTCGTGGATGTCGGGCGTCACACCCTCGAACTCGTACTCCCAGCGTTCGACCATGGCAGCCTTTCGCCTCCGGGAACCGAATAACTTGTCACCGAACTGGTCAGGGCGTCAGCAGCGCCACCGTCGCCATCGAGAGGAAGACTACCTTCAGTCCCGTGTTGACCGCGACGACTTTCGACCCGAAACTCGCCCCCCAGATGCCGTACTGGAACGGAATCGACCGCTTGAACGTCGTCACGGAGAAGGAGACGACGCTCCCGACGAGGAGCGTCGCGGCGGCCTGGCGCGGGGTGAACGCCTCGCCTACGAGGGGCGCGATGGTCAGCGCGCCGCTGGTGGTGTCCAGCGAGAAGACCGCCACGACGGGAATCGCCGCCACCGGGAGACCGACGAGGTCCGCCAGGGGGTCCGCCGCGCCGGTGAGCGCCGCGATGTCGTACCGGCGAACCAGAATCGTCACCAGCGTGTAGATGACCGCGAGGCGCGGGACGATAGTGCGGAGTTTCGGCAGCGTGCGTTCCCAGGCGCGGCCGACCTTCTCGCGGACGGTCGGGTACTCCTCTGCCGGCAGGTCGGCCTCGACGGTGGCCTCCCGGTTCACGTTTCGCTCCGACAGCAACAGCGCACCGGCGAGGACCCCCACGACCGTTATCACCAGGGCGACGCCCGCGCGGGCGCCGACGTAGAGCAGGCCAGTCTCCAGCCCGAGGATGGGAATCAGCACGGGCACGTAGAACGTGAACACGTGCTGGACGAACCCGAAGAACGTGTTGATGGTGACCGCCACCAGCGTCGCCCGGTCGTCGAGCATCCCTGACTCGCGGAACTCCGCGAGCATCCCGTACCCCGCGGTGGTGGAGGCGGTGGTCGTCAGGATGGCGGTGCCCACTTCGTCGGGGAGGTTCGCCGGCGCGGTCAGGAACCGCGAGAGCGACGCGACTTTCCTGACCGCACCGAACGCCACGGCCAGGTTGGCGAGGAACACGCCCGTCGCGATGAGGAGCGCGATTCGCGCCACCCGGGGCAGGACCTCCGCGAGAATCGGACCGAGCCACCCGAGCGAGGCGTCGGCGGCGGACAGCACGGTCGGCCCTCGGCGTCGGGCGACCAAAGCGCCGTCGGTTCGCGGACGACGCCCGCGGGCCCACCGCCGCCACCGACCCCCGGGGCGGTCAGACGAACAGTCGCACCGCCCCGAAGAGGACGAGGACGCCGAGCACGTCACAGGAGTTCGTGACCACCGGGATGACGACGTCGTCCGGGTCGAGTCTGAACCGGTAGGCCGCGTACGTCGCGACCACCGTTACGGCGACGGCCAGGAACGCCAGCGCCACGCCGCTGGTCAGCGCCACGGTCACGACGGTTCCCAGCGGGAGCCGCGGGTCGTCGAGGAGGGCCGTCAGTCCCCAGGCACCGACGCCGATGACCGGAAACACCGTCACCGACAGCAGCACCGTCGCGACGGCGTTCCCCAGGAGCGACTCGTCGCCCGGGTCGAAGCTGAGCGTCCCGAGGTGAAACGCCGTCGAGAGGCGGGCCGCCAGGACGCTCCCGAGGTTGCCGGCCGTCCCGATGGTCACCGGGACCAGCACCAGGAGCGACGGGGACTGCAGGAGGACGTCCTCGAAGCTCCCGAGGACGAGTCCGCTCCCGATTTCGACGAGCGTCAGGACCAGGAGGACGGGGAGCATCGCCCGCGTGATGGCCCGGACCGTCCACTCGGTGGGCACTCAGGCGCCACCCCCCACCGCGAGCACGACCCGGACGGCGACGAGGAGAAACAGCATGCCGAAGACGTCGCCCGTCGTCGTCACCAGCGGTCCGACCAGCGTGTCGGGGTCGTGTCCCCGCCGGTATCCGGCGAACACGACGGTGACGACGACGACGACGAGGACCGACCCCGACAGGAGACCGGCGACCAGCGCCACGCCGACCAGACGGGTGAAGGGCGCGACGGGCGCGCCCAGCACCTGCAGGACGACGAACACCACGACCGACGCGAACGCGCTCGTGAGTATTCCGTTCCCGAGGGCCGCGGCCGCGGCCGCCCGGAGTCGGCGGTCCCCGCCGCGGACCCGGGGCTCGATGAGCCCCTGGTGGAGCGCCGTCGCGATGCGCGCGCCCAGCGACCCGTAGACGTTCCCGCGGGTCGCCAGCAGGGCCGGAACGAGGACCAGCAGCCCCGGAATCGCGCGCAGTTCCGCGCGCATGCCTCCGAGCACCACGCCCGAGAGCAACCCGCCCCCCAGGCTGGCGACGAGCGCCGGCAGGGCCTCGCGGTAGGCCTCGACCGTGGTTTCGCGGAGCGTCATCGTCAGGGCACTCGCCGCGGAGGGGTAAAAAACGGGGTCAATCGCGTCGCCGCGGGACGAGGTACTCTGGCCGCCGCGGGACGTTCTGGCCGCCGCGGGACGTTCTGGCCGCCGCGGGGCGCTCTGGTCTGACCGAACCGAGGCGCGCCGGGAGGGCGCGACGACGACACGGGCGCGCGTTCGGGAGGGCGGGAACGCGCCGTCAGTCGCCGAACGGCCCCATGCCGCCCATACCGCCCATGCCGCCACCGCCGCCCTGGTTCTGGAGCTTCTTCATCATGCGCTGCATGTCGCCGTCGCCCATCCCCTGTAGCTGCTTCAGCGTCCGCTCCATCATCTTGTGCTGCTGGAGCAGTTCGCGGACCGTCTCCTCCTCCGTGCCGGACCCGCGGGCGATGCGCCGGACCCGGGAGGACCCGACGATGCGGGGATTCTCCAGTTCGTCGTCGGTCATCGAGTCCATGATGACGTCGAACTTGCGCATCCGGTCCTGGGTCACGTCCATCGCGTCCTCGGGCAACTGGTCCTTCAGCCCGCCGCCCAGACCGGGAATCATGTCGAGCACCTGGTCGAGGGGCCCCATCTTGTTCATCGCCTCCATCTGCTTTTGCATGTCCTTGAGGGTGAACGACCCCTTCATGATGTCCTCGGGGTCCCAGTCCTCGTCCTCGGCCTGGGTCTCCTGCATCGCGCGCTCGACCCGTTCGCTCAGCTGCTGGAGGTCGCCCATCCCGAGGAGGCGGGAGATGAAGCCGTTGGGCTCGAACCGCTCTATGTCCTGAACCGTCTCGCCGGTGCCGAGGAACGCGATGGAGGAGTCCGTCTCGTTGACGGCCGTCAGCGCGCCGCCGCCCTTCGCGGTCCCGTCGAGCTTCGTGATGACGACGCCGCCGATGCCGATGGACTCGTCGAACTGGTGGGCCTGCTTCTTGGCACCCTGCCCGATGGCGGCGTCGAGGACCAGCAGGTTCAACTCGGGGTCGACGACGGACTCTATCTCCTCTATCTCGTCGATGAGGTCCTCTTCGAGGGCGTGGCGACCGGCCGTGTCCACGATGTGGACATCGGCTTTCTTCGTCGCTTCGAGGCCCTCCTCGGCGATTCTCACCGGGTCGTCCGCGTCGGGGTCGCCGTAGAACTCGACCTCGGCCCGCTCGCACATCTGCTTGGCCTGGTCGTACGCGCCCGGGCGGAACGTGTCGGTCTGGATGACGGCCGGCCGGAGGCCCTTCTTGGAGAACCACCACGCCATCTTCGCGGCGGTGGTCGTCTTCCCCGACCCCTGCAGACCGGCCAGCAGAATCGTCTGCGGTTCGAGCGGAATCTCCGTGGACTCGCCGATGAGTCCGACCAGTTCCTCGTAGACGATTTTGAGGACGTGGTCGCGGGCGCTGGTCCCCGCCGGCGGGTCCTCCTCGAGGGACCGCGTCTTGATGCTGTTCGAGAGGTCCATCACCAGGCTGGTGTCGACGTCGGCCTGGAGCAGCGACCGCTGAATCTCCTTGACCACCTCCTGGACGTCGTCCTCGTCGATGCGAGACTTGCCCCGGAGCTTATTCAGACTCCCTCGGAGCGAACTCCCGAGATTGTCGAGTACCATTGCCCGGTGCTATGTGACGACGACTAAAGGCTTTGTTCGTCCGAGACCGCGCGTCCGACGGTTGGGCCGCGTACCGCTTCAGGCGCGGGCGCGACTCGGAGCCGACGCCGCGGCCGTCAGCGCTCCCGGACCACTACGAACTCGGCCAGGTCGCGGAGGTACCCGAGGGCCTCGGTCTCCTCGACGCCGGCCGAATCGAGCGCCTCGAGCGCCTTGTCCGCCTCCTCGCGCGCCCGCCGGTTGGCCTCCTCCGGGTCGAGGTCGGTCACCTGGACCAGCGACGGGCGGTCCATCTGCTCGTCCTGCCCGGTCGGCTTGCCGAGTTCGGACGCGTCGGCCGTCGCGTCGAGCACGTCGTCTCGAATCTGGAAGGCGACGCCCACTCGCTCGGCGTACTCCCCGAACGCCTCGACGACGAACGGGGACGCGCCGCCCGCGACGGCGCCCAGTTCCGCCGCCGCCCTGAACAGCGCCCCCGTCTTCCGCCTGGCGAGCACCATGTACTCCCGCTCGCTGGCCGGCTGGGCGACCAGTTCCGTCGCCTCCCCCTCCCCGAGTTCGACCATCGCCTCGGCGACGATCTGCGTCGCCCGCTCGTCCGCCGAGAGCAGCGCGAACGCCTCGCCCAGGAGACCGTCGGACGCGACGATTGCCGGGCCGTAGCCGAACGCCGCCCAGGCGCTTGGATTCCCGCGGCGGATTCCCGACCGGTCGATGATGTCGTCGATGACCAGCGACGCGTTGTGGACGAGTTCCACGGCCACGGCGAAGTCGACGGCCTCCGCCGTCTCGCCCCCGACCGCCTCGCACGCGAGGATGGTCACGGCGGGTCGGACCCGCTTGCCCCCCGAGAGCGTGATCTGGTCGAGTTCGGTGGCGAGTTCCGTCGGCTCGACCGACTCGATTACCTCTTCGAGTCTGTCGTTCACCATCGCCACCCGACACTCCAGATATTCCATTATCGGTCCGTAGGCTTACGGGGGCAAGTACGTGACGGATTTTCGGAACGCCGCACCCCCTCCACGTCCCGTAGTTGGGACGCGTCTCGGGTCTCGGAAATCGGTGAACCCTCCCCGCGAAATGGACGCGGTCGGTCGGCTCAGCCGGAGAACTCGTCGGTCAGCGCCGGGACGACGTCGAACAGGTCGTCGACGATGCCGTAGTCGGCGATGTCGAAGATTGGCGCGTTGGGGTCCTTGTTGATGGCGACGATGGTGTCCGCGCCCTTCATGCCGGCGACGTGCTGGACGGCCCCCGAGATGCCGATGGCGATGTACACGTCGGGCGTGACGACCTTCCCGGACTGCCCGACCTGCCGCCCCTTGGGGAGCCACCCGCTGTCGACGACCGGCCGGGAGGCCGACACCGTCGCGTCGAGGGCCTCGGCGAGTTCCTCGACGAGCGGCAGGTTGTCCTCCTCCTCGATGCCGCGCCCGACCGAGACGAGCACGTCCGCCTCGGTGATGTCCACTTCGCCGGTGGCGACCTCCTCGAACCCGGTCACGTTCGACCCGACGCGCGATTCGTCGATGGCTATCTCGGCCGGGACCACCTCCGCATCGCCCGAATCCTGGGTCGGCGCCCACTCGCCGCCCCGAATCGTGACTACCGCCCGGTCGGCGGCGACCTCGACCGTCGTCTCGACCTTCGAACCGTACATCTCGCGGGTGGCGACCAGGCTCTCGTCGTACGCCAGCCCCACGGCGTCGCTCACCAGCGGCAGGTCCATCGTTGCCGCCACCGCGGGCGCGTAGTCCAGGCCGTTCACGGAGTTCGGCGCGAGGACGAACTGGGGTGACAGGTCTCCGGTGAGCGCTTCTACCGCCTGCAGGTACACGTCGTGGTTGAACTCCTCGCCGTGGTCGACGGTGTGGACGACGTCGACCCCCTCCAGGTCGAGTTCGTGGGCGAACTCCTCGACGTCGCCGCTGACGACCGCGACGTGCAGGTCGCCGCCCGTCTCGTCGGCGAGTTCGCGGCCGGCGGTCACCAGTTCGTAGCTCACCTCGCGGAGGTCTCCGCGCCGGTGTTCCGCCACCGCGAGCACGTCGCCGTCGGCGCCGCCGTCGGTCCGGACCGGTCGGCTCATTCCGCCCCCACCCCCTTGTCGCGGAGGACGCCGGCGAGTTCCGACGCCGTCTCCTCCGGCGTCCCTTCGAAGAGGGTCGCGTCCGACTCGCTCTCCGGTTCGTACATCGCGGTGAGTCGCAGGTCGCCGTCGACCGCCTCGGCGTCGAGGCCGAGGTCGGACAGCGACAGCGGGCGAATCTCCTTGCTCTGTGCCTGCCTGATGCCCCTGAGGCTGGCGTACCGGGGGTCGTTGATGCCCGTCTGAATCGTCAGCACCGCCGGCACGTCGACGTCGGTGAGTTCCTCGACGCCGCCCTCCAGTTCCCGGTGAACCGACGCGACGCCCGCCTCCGCGTCCAGGTCCAGGGAGTTGACGACGGCGGCCCACTGGAAGTCTATCGTCGCGGCCAGCGAGACGCCCGTCGCGCCGAAGGCGTCGTCGCTCGCCTGGACGCCTGTCAACACGAGGTCCGGGTCCTCCTCGGCGACCACCGCTTCGAGAATGCGCGTCTTCGCGCCCACGTCGAGGAGGTCGGTCGATTCGAGGGCGTCGTCCCAGACGCGAACCGCCCTGTCGACGCCCTTCGCCAGCGCCATCCGGATTGTCTCCTCGCTTCGCTCCGGACCGATGGTGACGGCGACGACTTCGACGTCCTCGCCCGCCTCCGCAATCTGCACCGCCTCCTCTACCGCGTAGTCGTCCCACTCGTTGAGGTCGTACTCGCGGTACCGCTCCTCGATGCGATTGTCCGCGATTTCGAAGTCGTCCGCGACTTCTATCACTTCCTTGACGGTAACGAGAATCTTCATGCAGGCGTCACTCTCGGGGCTCTGACTAAACGTTTTCCACGAGCCCACTGAGTGTCTGTTTTCGCGCGCAGTGTGGCACCTCCGGGGCGGCGTCGATTCGTCGCGGCGGCGTCGGACGAGTGGCGGTTCCTGTCCGCCCACCCGCATGGTTCATACCCCGCCCGCGCGAACCCCGGTGACGTCTATGTCATCCGGACCCCCCGTCGACATGACCGACGAGAGCGTCCCCCTGGCCGAGCGAGTCGCGTCCCTCCTCGCGGAGATGACGCTGGCGGAGAAGGCCGGCCAGGTGTGCGGGACGTTCCTGGGCCAGATGCGCGGCAGGACGAACGGCGTCTCCGACGTGGAGCAGATGCTCGACGACCACCACCTCGGGGCCGTCTCGCCGTTCGGCGTCCTGGTCTCGCCGGTGGTCGACCCGCAGGAGGCCGCCGACGTGACCAACCACCTCCAGCGACACGCCGTCGAGGGGACGCGTCTCGGCATCCCGCTTCTCGTCCCCGTCGACGCCGTCCACGGGCACGCGTACGTCGACGGGGCGACCGTCTTTCCCCACAATCTCGGCCTGGCGGCGACCTGGGACCCGGAACTCGCCGAACGGGTCGCCTCGGTCACCGCGAGTGAACTCGCGGCCACCGGCGCGACGACCAACTACAGTCCGACCTGCGACGTGGCCAGGGACCCGCGGTGGGGGCGGACCTTCGAGACGTTCGGCGAGAGTCCGCGCCTGGTCGCCGACATGGCGGCCGCGAAGGTCCGCGGCTACCAGGGCGACTCGCTGGGCGCGCCCGACTCGGTGGCGGCGACGGCGAAACACTTCCCGGCCTACAGTCAGCCTTCCCGGGGCGAGGACGCCGCACCGGTCGACGTCTCGCCGACGACCCTCCGCCGCGTGTTCCTCCCGCCGTTCGCCGCGGCCGTCGACGCCGGCGTCGCCTCGGTCATGCCGTCGTACAACTCGCTGGACGGCGAACCGGTCCACGGGTCCGGGCGACTGCTCACGGAGTTGCTCCGGGAGGAACTGGGCTTCGACGGAGTGGTCGCCTCCGACTGGAACGGCGTGGCGATGCTCCACGAGGACCACCGGACCACGGAGTCGGCCGAGGGCGCCGTCGGCGACGCTCTCGGGGCGGGCGTCGACCTCGCGTCGGTCGGCGGCCCGGCGGCCGCAGCGGGCCTCGTTCGACTCGTCGAGTCGGGCAGGCTACCGGAATCCGTCCTCGATGCGCACGTGCGACGGATTCTGGCGACGAAAGTCCGCCTCGGCCTCTTCGAGGACCCGTACGTGAACGCCGTGGCCGCCCCGGAGTATCTCGGGAACGACGCCCACCGGGCGCTCGCGCGCGCGGTGACGACGAAATCGCTGACGCTCCTGAAGAACGAGGCCGTCCTGCCGCTGGACCCCGACCTCGACGAGATTCTGGTCACCGGCCCCAACGCGGACCGCCTGCGCAACCAGCTGGGCGGGTGGAGCGTCGCGGACCGACCCGGGACCGGCGTGACAGTCCGGGACGGCGTCGCCGCGGCAGTCAGCGACGGCACGACCGTCACCCACCACCGGGGGGCGACGCTCAGGGACGAGGGTGACCTAGAGACGACTCGCCGGGCGGCCGCCCGGGCCGACGCCGCGGTGGTCGTCCTCGGCGAGGGCTGGTACATCCACGAGTTCGGACCCCGCGACGTGGCCGGCGGCGACCGGGAGTCGTTCCCCAACCGCCACCGACTGGAACTGCCCGCCGCGCAGCGTCGCCTCCTGGAGACGGTGTGGGAGACGGGCACGCCGACCGTTCTCACGCTCGTCACCGGTCGTCCGCTCGCACTCTCCTGGGCCGCAGAGCACGTTCCCGCGATTCTGCTGGCCTACTACCCCGGGACGGAGGGGGGACGCGCCGTCGCCGACGTGCTGTTCGGCAACCGGGACCCGGGGGGCCGCCTCCCGATTTCGATACCCCGGTCTGCGGGACACCTGCCGACGCGGTTCAACCACCTCCGGCATCCCCATCCCATCGGCGAGGACGAACACCCGCCGTCGTACGACCCGCTGTTCGCGTTCGGCCACGGCGAGAGCTACGCGTCCTTCGAGTACGCCGACCTGACGCTCTCGCCAGCGACCGTCGCTCCCGACGAGACGACCACGGCGTCCCTGGCGGTCGAGAACGTCTCGTCACGCCACGGCGAGACGGTCGTCCAGGCGTACGTCACCGACGAGTACGCATCGCGGGTGCGGCCGGTCCGGGAACTCGCGGCCTACGAGCGCGTCTCCCTCTCGCCCGGCGAGGAGCGTCGAGTGACGCTCCCGGTCGGTCCCGACGCCCTCGGATACCGGACGGCGGACGGCGACTTGGTGGTCGAACCCGGCGAGTTCACCCTCCGGGTCGAGGACCACTCGCGGTCGCTGACGGTCGAGGACTGACTGTCCCTCTCGCCCAACGGCTGGCGGTCAGCACCTCGCGGAATCGCCGGCGGCCGGCGGGCTCATTCCTCCTCGTTCCCGTCGGCGTCCGGGAGCGAGATGAGGTTCTCCCGTCCCAGTCGGAGCTTCTCGACCCGCCCGTCCTCGGCCATCGAGGACAGGAGCTGTGAGACCTTGGCGTCCGACCAGCCTGTCTCGCGGACGATGTTCGCCTGCTTCATCCGGCCGCCGTTCCGTTCGAGGAGATGTTCGACCCGCTCCTCGTCGGACAGCAGCGACGTGTCGACGCCGTCGTCCGCGCTCTCCCGGGCGTCCGCAGTCGCTGCCCCACTCCTCGCCGAGTTCGCTACCCGGTCGTCGTCGTCGTCGCCGCCCCGGTCGGTCGTCGCGGCGGGTGTCTCCCGGTCGTCGCTCCCGTCGCGCCGGAAGTAGAGGAACCCGCCGACGAGTGCGATGGCGACGACGGCGACGACGGCCCCGCCGATGATGAGTTCCCAGGGCACCGGCGGCCGGTCGAGGGGCCGGTACTCTATGGTCAGCGCTCCGGGCTCCTCGAACCGCCGCGGGCCGTCGATGATGAGCGAATCGCTCCGCTGGGGGAGTCCGGGGTTCGTACTGATGAAGTACCCCGGCGGCGTCCGCACGACCAGTTCCTGGTCGCCTTCGAGCGAGCGCAACCACGTCTGGTTGCCGGGCGTGAGAAACGCGTCCCGGAGGACGAGCGTCTCGTTGCGTCCGTTCCCGAGGAAGTTCGTCCACGTGAACGTCAGTCTGAGCACACCGGTCCCCGACGCGACTTCACCGGTCCTGTTGACGTTCCGTATCTGCATCTCCCGGTCGGCCACTTTCGACGCCCCGTCTGCCGCGGCACGGAACACCGTCGGCCCGATGCCGACGGAGCCGCTCCCGGCTTCGTACTCCCGCTCGACCTGCTGGAACGCGGCCCGGTCGGCGTCCGTCTCCAGCGGATAGCGAAGTTCGACGGTCCACCTCGCGTTCCGATTCTTCCGCAACTGGACGACGATGCTCGTCTCGGACCCGATTCCGGGCGTGGATTGCTGGGCGACGGGCGCGGAATCGCCGCTCCCGAGGGACTCCTGCGGGTCGGCGTCTGCCAGGGACGCCCCGGCGAGGGATACCGGGACGAGTCCACTGAAGACGACGAGGAGGGCCACGATGAACGGGGCGCGCCGCATAACCGGACGGTCCTCGTGCCGGCGGCAAAACGCTTTCCATCGGTTACAACCCCGAAAATCCGGTGAGACGGGACGTTTCGTCCCCCTCGAACGGAGATGCTGGTGATGTCAGCGCTCGGTCGCTGGCTCTCCCTTGTCTCCGGTGGCGGTCGTGCGAGGGCTCTCGCCGCGGCGCAGTCTGCCTCCGTCTCGACCCCCGTACTCCGCTCCTCGCCGGTTCGAGACGCCCGCACCGAATATCCCGCTCTTTTTAGTAGGGCCCCGGTGTACCCCAGTTCGATGAGAGCCCTCCCCGTGTTCCTCGCCGTCCTCCTGGTCGGTTCCTCCCTGGTCGGTGGTGCTCTCGCTCCCGAGCCGCAGGTCGCCGCCAGCGAGGGTCGACCGGGAGGCGACGCCCCACCGGTGAACGCGGGCGGCACCGACCGGACTGCCCTCCAGACGAACCAGTCGCTCTCGGACGGAGACCTGTCGAACAGGACGATACGCGTCCTCGACATCCGGCGGCCGACGCTCCAGCGGTCGACCATCAACCGCGAGACGCTGAACCTGGGACCGGCTCTCGGGTTCGACGCGAACGTCACGACGATACGGGTCAACACGGTTGCGACGGTCGAGCGAATCGAGTCCGCCGAATCGACCGAGGAGCGGCGTCGACTCCTCCGGACGGAACTGGAGCGCCTGGAGCAGCGCTCGCAGACGCTCCACTCCCGCCAGTCGGCGGCCATCACGTCGTACGCCCGCGACCGCATCTCCCCCCGCGAATTCCTCCGTCAACTCGCGTACGTCGACACCAAGGCCAGGGCCCTCGAGGACCGTCGCCGCCGCCTCGCGACGCTCGCACAGGAGATGGACTCGCCCCCGGTCGAACCCGACAGGGTGGCACGGCTCCAGCTAGAACTGCTCACGCTGACGGGCCCCGTCCGACAGGACGCCGCAGCCGTCATCCGCGGGCAGCAACCCGCGGGTCGGTTCTTCGTCGCCGCCGGCGGGGGCGGGGTCGTCCTCTCGGTGATTCAGAACGACACGTACGTCAGAGAGGCCTACCGGCCGGACCTCCGAAGGGCGAACGCGACGTCCCCGGGGCCGTTTACCACCGAGGACGCGCTGGACGCGACTGCCAGGAACTACCCGACCATCTGGGAACTCAAGGGCAACAGCACGGAAGTCGTGGGCTCCGGAAGCCTGTACTTCGTGAGCATGCCACACGAACGCGGGGTGCTCCACGCGTTCGTGGACGGGTCCTCCGGCCGGGTTTTCAAGTCGTTCCAGCGACGCCCCCTCTCGTCCGTGGCCGTCCCCAACCAGGTCAGCGACGTGAAAGACGGGCTCAGACTGCGAGTGAACCGAAGCTACCCCGGCGGGCCGATGCAGGTGAACCTCACGCAGTACGCCACCGGCGACCCCGTGAGCGCCAACATCACCGTCGGCCTGGACGGGTCCGAGAGCGCACTCGTCGGTCGGACCGACGCGCAGGGACGTCTCTGGACGCTCGCACCCCGCGGCCGGTACACCGTCACCGCCATCCGCGGCAACTCCGTCGTCATCGTGTCGGCGGCGCCGAGTTCGATACCCCACATCAACGAGAGCCGGGTGAATCGAACGAACCAGCAGCAGAACCCGAACGGTTCGCAGGGGGGGCAGTCGGACCTCGGCGACCAGTCGGACCCGGATAGCGCGGCAGAGACGACCCTCGACCGACCGCCGCCGACCGCCACGGCGGACGAGTCTCGCCGCCCCCTCCTGCCGTCCCGGTGACGCCGGGGCCACTCTTTTTATCCGGAGACGGGGGCAGTACCCCCCGTGCTCTCGAGTAACCGGGCCACTGTCCACGTCGTCGGCGTCGTGATGCTCCTCGCGGTGACGCTCGTCCTCGCCGCAGCAGTCGGCGGGGCGGCGCTCTCACACGACCCGCCCGACTCCCCGGATCTGGTGGTGCTGACGCTCGACGTCGACGGGGACCGGGTCGCCCTGACTCACGAGCGAGGCGCCCCGCTGGACGTCCGCCGTCTCGACGTCGCGGTCGAAGTCGACGGCGTTCCGCTGGCGCACCAGCCGCCGGTCCCGTTCTTCGCCGCGACGGGGTTCGCGCCGGGACCGACCGGTCCGTTCAACCGCGCGACCGATTCGCGGTGGACGGCCGGTGAGACGGGGGCGTTTCGACTCGCGGGAACGAACTACCCTGACATCGACGCCGGTTCGACGGTGACGGTGACGGTTTCCGACGCCGACGGCGTCGTCGCCAGACTGGAGGCGCAGGCCTCCTGAACGGTGACCTCTCCCGGAGTCCGTCTGAGTCCGATAGCGACGCGTCCGCCGATGGAACCTGCACATATCGCGGAATCGAGACGGGAAACTCGTCCACAGCGACGTGAACGGAGCGTGCGTCCGCGAGAACCGAGAGCCGAGAGCCGAGAGCCGAGAGTCGAGAACCGAGAACCGAGAACCCGCCGGCGGTCGCCCCGACTCACACCTCGGGCGCCCGGGCGACGGTGGTTATCGCCCGCGGACTCCCGGGGCGAGCCTGCATGATGTGGTGTTCGAACTCCTCGAACCCGGCCGCGGAGAACATCCTGTCGGCCTCGCTCTCGTCGTAGAACAGCATGATGCTGTCCGCGAGTTTCTGTAACACGGACGACCGGGGGTAGTCCGGACCCACGACCAGCACTCGGCCGCCCGGTTCGACGACTCTACGGAACTCGGTGAGGGCGTCGACCGGGTTCGGCCAGTACTCGATTGACCCCGACGACCAGATGACGTCGAACGAGTCGTCCGCGAAGGGGAGGCGCTCCGCGTCGCCGCGGTAGAACCTCACCCGGTCGTGCTTGCCGAACTTCTCGAAGGCCTTCTCCATCTGGTGGACGCTCTGGTCGAGTCCGTGCACGTCGTCGGTGTACCTGAGCAGTCCCTCGGTGCCGAACCCGGTGCCGCATCCGACGTCCAGCACGCGCTCGCCCCGCTGGATGTCGAGCATCTCGAGGGCCTCGTCCCGCATCGCCTCGTTCCAGACGAAGGGGTTGATTCGGTCGTACACCTTCGAGAGGTACTTGTAGAACACCCGGGCGCGGGCCTTGTCTTCGAGGACTCCCATTGCCCCGGGCTTGGGATTCGACCGGCATAACGAGTGTGGATTCCGGTCCTGGACCGACCTGCCGCACCCCGGGTACGCCTGCTGGCCGAGCGAGCCCTCGCGCCGAGCGGTCGGCGGCGGCTGGTGACTGTCCACCCCGCGGCCGTCTCTCCACGCGCGTGCCGATTTCTCGACACATTCGACGCACGGTAAGCGGATTCGCGCGTCGCTCGCAATTGCGCGAGTGTTCCGCAAACACCTTATACGGCGCTTGCGCAAGCACAACATGATTGAGAGCATGCCGAGACCAGAGGTTCTCGACCGGATCAAGGAGGCCGAAGCCGAGGCAGACCAGATCATCGAAGATGCCAAGGCCGAACGCGAGGAGATGATCGCGGAGGCCCGGCAAGAGGCCGAAGAAATCCGGCAGGAAGCCGAGCGCGAGGCAGAGGAGATGGCCGAGGAGCGACTCCAGGAGGCGCGCGAGGAGATCGAGGCCGAGCGGGCCGAGATCGTGAAAGAGGGCGAGAACGCCCGAGAGGACCTCGTCGCGTCCGCGCAGGACCGCATCGACGACGCCGTCGAGTTCGCAATCGACCAGTTCGAGGAGGCGGTGCATGCTCAGACCTGAGCAGATGAGCAAAGTCTCGGTGACCGGGTCCAAGCGCGTCATGGGCCAGGTCATCGAAGCCGTCCACGAACTGAACCTGTTGCACGTCACCGACTACGACGGGTCCTGGCAGTCGTTCCAGCCCGGAGACCCGGCTTCGGGCGCCGAATCCGCGTCCGAGAAACTGGTCACCGTACGGGCCATCCAGGACATCCTCGACGTGGAGGAGGACCCGTCGGACTCGCCCGCACACGAACGCATCCTGTCTGACGAGGAGATCGAGACTCGTCTGGCGGAGGTCCGCGAGGAGGTCAACGCCCTCGACGACCGGCGCGACGACATCCGGAGCGAACTCCGGGACATCGAGGAACAGATTGCGGCGATGGAGCCGTTCGCCCGCCTGGGCATCGACCTCGACCTGCTCTCGGGGTACGATTCGCTCGAGGTGGCCGTCGGCGAAGGCACCCCCGCGGACGTGGACGCCGCACTGGAGGGCGTCGAGGGAATCGACGCCTACGAGACGTTCTCCGGCGACCGCGTCGTCGCAGTCTTCGCCTACCCTGAGGAGACGGCCGACGAGGACGTCCTCGGCGACGCCCTCGTGGCTGCCGACTTCTCCTCACTGGAGGTCCCCCGGGCGGAGGGGAGCCCGGAGGAGTACGTCAGCAAACTCGAAACCCGCCGCGAGGAGCTAGAGGCGGACCTGGAGAGCGTCCAGGCGGACCTGGACGCCGTCCGCGACGAGGAGGCCGAGTTCCTGCTGGCCGCCGAGGAGAAACTCGCCATCGACGTCCAGAAGACCGAGGCGCCGCTCTCGTTCGCGACGACGAAAAACGCGTTCGTCGCCGAGGGCTGGATTCCGACCGAGCGCTGGGCCGAGTTCGAGTCCGCGATAACCGACGCGGTCGGCGACCACGCCGAAATCGAGGAACTCGAACGAGCGACGTACACCGGCAAGGGGTCGCCGACGATTCAGGACGTGCCGCGCGGTCAGGACCAGTCTCCCGCCGCCGCGAACGGGGGAGACGGCGACGAGTCCGGGCGGACGCCCGCGACCCAGGCGGACGACTCCGACGAGGGACAGGCCACCCAGGATGCGCGGGCCGACGGCGGGAGCGTCGTCATGCGCCGCGACACGCCGCCGGTCGTCCAGGACAACCCGGGCGTCGTCAAGCCGTTCGAAATCCTGGTCAAAGCGGTCAGCCGACCCAAGTACACGGAGTTCGACCCGACGGTGATCCTGTTCCTCACCTTCCCGGCGTTCTTCGGGTTCATGATCGGCGACGTCGGGTACGGGGTGCTGTACACGGCCATCGGCTACTTCCTCTACGAGCGGTTCGAGAGCCCCGGCTTCAAGAGCATGGGCGGCATCACCATCTTCGCCGGCCTGTTCACCATCCTGTTCGGCATCCTCTACGGCGAAATCTTCGGGCTACACACCATCACCGAGGTCCTCTGGACCGGCACGCTGGGCCTCGAACACGCCCCCATAGAGAAGGGGCTCGACGCCCGCGAGTGGGCGCTGGCGTGGCTCGTCGTGAGCGTCGTCGTCGGCATCATCCACCTCAACGTGGGCTTCGTCCTCGACTTCGTTGAGAACCTCGAACTCCACGACTTCACGCACGCGCTCTACGAGAGCGGGTCGTGGATTCTCATGCTCAACGGCCTGTGGGTGTGGGTGTTCAGCCGCCACCTCGGCGGCAGCGAAGAGGCCGCCAAGCCCATGTTCCTCTACGAGGTGTTCGCCGGCGAGCCGTTCGGCTTCGGATTCGCCGGGTTCCCCGTAGTCGTCGGACTCGCGGGACTGGCCGTGTTCGTCATCGGCCTCGTGTTGCTCATCGTGGGCGAACCCATCGAGGCCGTCGAGTTCCTGAACGTGCTCGTCAACGGCCTCTCGTACACACGGATTGCCGCGGTGCTCCTCGCGAAGGCCGGGATGGCGTTCACGGTGAACCTGCTGTTCTTCGGCGCATACGAGCACGACGGCTTCCACTTCATGATCAACTACGGTCCCGAGCACGTCGCGTCCGAGTACGGCCGCGAGGCCATCATGTTCCCAGGGCTGATGCACTCGGGCGTCGCCGGCGTCCTGGGCGGCCTGCTGGTGCTCCTGCTCGGCCACGCGCTCGTCCTCGCGCTCGGCGTCACGAGCGCCGGCCTGCAGGCGATTCGTCTCGAGTACGTCGAGTTCTTCGGCAAGTTCTTCGAGGGCGGCGGTCGGGACTACTCCCCGTTCGGCTACGAGCGGCGCTACACGCGCGACGAAGCCCCGGTCACCGACGACTGAGCCGACCGCGCTCGCTTTTCCCCGACGCGTTCGCCGACCGTTTCGCGCCTCGATACGCGGAGAATCCCCGCGAGACCGTTCTGCGTCCCGGTGCTGGCCCGCGTCCGCGGTGGTTTTTCACGACCGGCGAACGCCAGACGTGACAACTGACGCGAATCTCCCGTCCCGGAGAGCGGCTCCCCTGTTCCGGCCAGAATCACCAGCTCGGGCGCAGGGTCGGCTCCAGACGGCTCTCGGTTCGTTTGGGAAGCTTTATGATTCCGGTCCAAGCACATGCGTACGACCGGAAGCGACCAATCGGTAGTTCAAAACATATCACACATACCATGTTCGACACTGCACTTCAGCTGGCAAGCATGGCACTGCAAGCGGAAGGCGGAGCTCCCGCCATCCCTCCGACCGCCGCGGCTGCACTCGCCGTCGGTCTCGCTGCATTCGGCGCGGGGTACGCCGAGCGCGGTATCGGTGCCGCGGCAGTTGGCGCCATCGCAGAGGACGAGGACCTGTTCGTCAACGGGCTGATTTTCACCGTCATCCCGGAGACGCTGGTCATCCTCGCGCTCGTCGTCGTGTTCCTGGTCTGAGCACCCACCCCCTCTTTCAACAATGAGTCTGGACACAGTAGCGGAGGACATACGAGAAGAGGCCCGCGCGCGTGCGGAGGAAATCACGTCCGAGGGCGAAGCGAGAGCCGAGGAGATCGTCGCCGAGGCGGAGGCCGACGCCGAGCAACTGCTCGAAGAGCGTCGGGAGGAAGTCGAGCGGCAGATCGCCCAGGAGCGCGAGCAGGCTCTCTCCAGCGCGAAGCTGGAAGCCAAGCAGGAGCGCCTCGAAGCGCGACGCGACGTCCTGAGCGAGGTCCGCGACAGGGCCGAGAGCGAACTCGAGACCCTCTCGGGGACGAAGCGCGAGACGCTGACGCGCGAGTTGCTCGACGCGGCGTCGACGGAGTTCTCCGGGGCCGACGACGTGTCGGTCTACGGCCGGGCTGACGACGAGGACCTCCTCGAAGACGTGCTCGAGGACTACGACGGGTTCTCCTACGCGGGCGAGTACGACTGCCTTGGGGGCGTCGTCGTCGAGAGCGACACCTCGCGTGTGCGAGTCAACAACACGTTCGACTCGCTGCTCGACGGGGTGTGGGAAGACAACCTGAAAGCCATCAGCGAACGACTGTTCGAGCAATGAGCGTCGCCGGTAGCTCGAACCCGGAGTACGTCACTGCTCGCGTGCGGGCGCGTCGCGGGAAGCTGTTCGACGACGACGACTACCGGAAACTCGTCCGAATGGGACCGGCCGAAATCGCCCGGTTCATGGAGGAGTCCACCTACGAGGCCCAGATAAACGCCCTCGGCAGTCGGCACTCCGGCGTCGACCTCATCGAGTACGCGCTCAACCGCGACCTGGCCCAGCAGTTCGAGGACATCCTCCGGTGGGCCGAGGGTCGGCTCTACGAACTCATCGCCAGGTACCTGCGGAAGTTCGACGCCTGGAACGTCAAGACGGTCATCCGCGGCATCTACTCGGACGCCGACGCAGACGCCATCGAGACGGACCTCATCCTGGCCGGGGAACTGCCCGCGCGGCTGTTCGACCGCCTCGTCGAGGCCGAGAGCATCGAGCAGGTCATCGACATGCTCGACGGGACCATCTTCGAGGACCCGCTTCGCGCGGCGTACGACGACTACGAGGAGTCGGGCGTCCTGGTTCCGCTGGAGAACGCCGTCGACCGGACGTTCTACGACAACCTGCTCTCGGACCTCCGTATCGACGAGACGACCGAACAGTACCACGACTTCCTGCAGACCGAAATCGACTTCCGGAACGCCCGGAACGCGCTTCGGCTGGCACGGAGCGGGGCGGACATCGACCCCGCGGAGTACTTCATCGAGGGCGGGCGCCTGTTCTCGGAGGCGGAGATCGCGTCGCTGGCGAGCAACCGGGACGAACTCGTCCAGCGCATCCGCGAGAGCCGGTACGGCGAGGAACTGGCCGAGGCGCTCGACGAACTGGAGGACGCGGAGAGCCTCATCGAGTTCGAGCGGGCGCTCGAAGTCGCGCTGCTTGAGTTCTCCGACAGCCTCGGTAACGTGTTCCCACTGTCGGTAGCGCCGGTCATCTCGTTCATCCTGGCCAAAGAGCAGGAGGTCGACAACATCCGGGCCATCGCGCGCGGACGCGAGGCCGGTCTCGACCCCGAAGTCATCGAGGAGGAACTGGTGATACTATGAGCCAGGAGATCGCTGTCGTCGGCAGCCCGGAGTTCACGACGGGATTCCGTCTCGCGGGGGTCCGGAAGTTCGAGAACGTGCCCGACGACCAGAAGGACGAACAGCTCGACGAGGCCGTCGAGCGGGTGCTCGAGGACGACGACGTGGGCATCATCGTGATGCACGACTCGGACCTCGACCACCTCTCCCGAACCGCCCGCCAGCAGGTCGAGGGGAGCATCGAACCGGTGCTCGTCACCCTCGGCGGCGGTGCGGGGAGCGGCGGCCTCCGGGAACAGATAAAGCGAGCCATCGGCATCGACCTAATGAGCGAAGACTAACAATGAGTCAGGCATCGACACAGGAGACCGTCCGCGAGGACGGTGTCATCCAGAGCGTGAGCGGACCGGTCGTGACGGCCGTCGACCTCGACGCCCGGATGAACGACGTCGTCTACGTCGGCGACGAGGGACTGATGGGCGAAGTAATCGAAATCGAGGGCGACGTCACGACCCTGCAGGTCTACGAGGAGACGTCGGGCGTCGCACCGGGCGAACCAGTCGAGAATACGGGCGAACCGTTGACCGTGGACCTCGGACCGGGTCTGCTGGATTCCATCTACGACGGCGTCCAGCGTCCGCTCCAGGTCCTGGAGGACAAGATGAACAGCGCCTTCCTGGACCGCGGCGTCGACGCCCCCGGCATCGACCTCGACAAGAAGTGGGAGTTCGAGCCCACGGTCGAGGTCGGCGACGAAGTCGAACCCGGCGACGTCCTCGGCGTCGTCGAGGAGACGGTGACCATCGACCACAAGGTGATGGTCCCGCCGGACTCCGAGGGCGGCGAAGTCGCCAGCGTGGAGTCGGGCAGCCTCACCGTCGAGGAGCCGGTGGTGGAGCTCGACAGCGGCGAGGAAATCGCGATGCACCAGGAGTGGCCCGTCCGACAGGCGCGGCCCTCGGCAGACAAGCAGACGCCGCGGACGCCGCTGGTCTCGGGACAGCGCATCCTCGACGGGCTGTTCCCCATCGCCAAGGGCGGGACGGCGGCCATCCCGGGACCGTTCGGCTCCGGGAAGACCGTCACCCAGCACCAGCTCGCCAAGTGGGCCGACGCGGACATCGTCGTCTACGTCGGCTGCGGCGAGCGCGGCAACGAGATGACCGAGGTCATCGAGGACTTCCCCGAACTCGACGACCCGAAGACGGGGAACCCGCTGATGGCTCGCACGTCGCTCATCGCGAACACCTCGAACATGCCGGTGGCGGCCCGCGAATCCTCGGTGTACACGGGCATCACCATCGCCGAGTACTACCGCGACATGGGCTACGACGTGGCGCTCATGGCCGACTCCACCTCCCGGTGGGCGGAGGCCATGCGCGAGATCTCCTCGCGTCTCGAAGAGATGCCCGGCGAGGAGGGGTACCCCGCGTACCTGGCCGCCCGCCTCTCGGAGTTCTACGAGCGGGCCGGCTACTTCGAGAACATCAACGGCACGGAGGGGACGGTGTCGGTCATCGGGGCCGTCTCCCCGCCGGGCGGCGACTTCTCGGAGCCGGTGACGCAGAACACCCTGCGCATCGTCAAGACGTTCTGGGCGCTCGACGCCGACCTGGCCGAACGGCGCCACTTCCCGGCCATCAACTGGAACGAGTCGTACTCCCTGTACCGGGACCAGCTCGACCCGTGGTTCGAGGAGAACGTCACGGACGACTGGTCCGAACAGCGACAGTGGGCCATCGACACGCTGGACGAGGAGGACGAACTCCGCGAAATCGTCCAGCTCGTCGGCAAGGACGCCCTGCCGGAGGACCAGCAGCTCACCCTCGAGGTGGCTCGCTACCTCCGCGAGGCGTGGCTCCAGCAGAACGCGTTCCACGACGTCGACACCTACTGCCCGCCCGAGAAGACCTACCTCATCCTGTCGGCCATCAGGACCTTCAACGACGCGGCCTTCGAGGCGCTGGAGGCGGGCGTCCCGATCGAGGAGATACAGGACATCGACGCGACGCCCCGGCTGAACCGCATCGCGACGACGCCCGACGACGAGGCCGAAGAGTACGTCGCGGACCTCGAATCGGACATCAAAGAACAACTCCGGGAGAAGTACTAACATGAAAGAGTACAAGACCATAACGGAAATTAGCGGTCCGCTGGTCTACGCCGAGGTGGACGAGCCGATCGGGTACGACGAGATCGTCGAGATAGAGACGGCAGACGGCGAGACCCGTCGGGGCCAGATTCTCGAGTCCAGCGAGGGCATCGTCGCCATCCAGGTCTTCGAGGGAACCGGCGGCATCGACCGCAACGCGTCGGTTCGATTCCTGGGCGAGACCCTGAAGATGCCCGTGACCGAAGACCTCCTCGGTCGCGTGATGGACGGGTCCGGTCAGCCCATCGACGGGGGACCGGAAATCGTCCCCGACGAGCGACGGGACATCGTCGGCGCGGCCATCAACCCCTACTCCCGGGAGTACCCCGCGGAGTTCATCCAGACCGGCGTCTCGGCGATCGACGGTATGAACACCCTCGTCCGCGGCCAGAAGCTCCCCATCTTCTCCGGGTCCGGACTGCCGCACAACGACCTGGCGCTCCAGATCGCCCGTCAGGCCAGGGTGCCGGAGGAGGAGGAAGGCGAGGGCGAGGCCTCGGAGTTCGCAGTCATCTTCGGCGCGATGGGTATCACCGCCGAAGAAGCCAACGAGTTCATGGACGACTTCGAGCGCACCGGCGCGCTGGAGCGCTCGGTGGTCTTCCTGAACCTGGCGGACGACCCGGCCGTCGAGCGGACGGTCACGCCGCGACTGGCGCTCACGACGGCAGAGTACCTCGCGTTCGACAAGGGGTACCACGTGCTGGTCATCCTGACGGACATGACCAACTACTGTGAGGCGCTGCGCCAGATCGGTGCTGCCCGCGAGGAGGTGCCCGGCCGACGCGGATACCCCGGGTACATGTACACCGACCTGGCGACTCTCTACGAGCGTGCGGGCCGCATCCAGGGCCGCGAGGGGTCGGTCACGCAGATTCCCATCCTCACGATGCCCGGCGACGACGACACCCACCCGATTCCGGACCTGACCGGGTACATCACCGAGGGGCAGATATACGTCGACCGTGGCCTGAACTCCCAGGGCATCCAGCCCCCGGTCAACGTGCTGCCGAGTCTCTCGCGCCTGATGGACGACGGCATCGGCGAGGGACTCACCCGCGAGGACCACGCCGACGTCTCCGACCAGATGTACGCCGCCTACGCGGAGGGCGAGGACCTCCGCGACCTGGTGAACATCGTCGGTCGGGAGGCGCTCTCGGACCGCGACAACAAGTACCTCGACTTCGCCGACCGCTTCGAGGAGGAGTTCGTCGACCAGGGCTACCAGACCGAACGCTCCATCGACGAGACCCTCGACATCGGCTGGGACCTCCTCTCGATGTTCCCCAAGGAGGAACTCAACCGCGTCGACGAGGACCTCATCGAGGCGTACTACCGCGAGGACGAGGAGGCGGTGGAAACCGAGGCCGACGAGTCGGGCGAGGAACCCGTCGAGGCCGAGACCGGCGACTGACTCCGTCGACCGTTTCGCAGTCACCCATTTTTTCGCGCGCCGTCGCTCCCCGAGCGGTGCGCCTCGCGCCCGACAGTCCGGTCCCCCGCCGAAACCCATATCTTCGGGGAATCCTCCGGTCAGTCATGGAAATTCCGCAACATCTTCGACTCCTCCTCGTCGCCAGCGGCGAGTGGACCGGCGAGGTGGTCGAGCGCCTCACTCCGCACGCGGTCGACCGAGTCGGCGCGGTCGACCGAGCGACAGACCGCTTCGCGGCCGACCGGCCGGACTGCGTCGTCCTCGTCGCCGACGCCGCCGTCCTCTCCGCCGACTCGGCCGACCGCTCGCTCGCCGACGCCGTCGACGCGTTCGAGGGCGCGCCGGTCGTGGTGGTCCTGCCGCCCGACGCCGACGTGGACGCCGAGGAGGCCATCGAAGCGGGGGCCGCCGACGCGCTCACCGCCGACGACTCGAACCTGTTCGACCGCCTCGGCAACCGGGTGGAGTGTGCCGTCGCCTGGCGCCGGGGGCGGGACGACGCGCGCGGGCGCATCACCGAGCACCTGAAAGAGCGTGCGATGGACGAGGCGCCCATCGGTATCACCATCGCCGACGAGTCGCTCCCGGATAGACCGCTCGTGTACGTCAACGACGCATTCGAGACGATGACGGGCCACTCCCGCGAGGAGTCGCTGGGACGGAACTGCCGGTACCTCCAGGGCCCCGCCACCGACGCGGACCGGGTCGCCGAACTCCGTGAGGCCATCGAGGCGTCGACGTCCGCCTCCGTCGAACTGGTGAACTACCGGCATGACGGAACCCGATTCTGGAACAAGGTGGACGTCGCCCCCGTCAGAAACGAGAGCGGTGCGGTGACCCACTACGTCGGCTTCCAGACCGACATCACCGACCGGAAGCGCGCCGAAGCCGCCGCCGAACGGTACGCCGCCGAGGTAGAGCGCGAACGGGCGACGCTGCAGGGGCTGGTCGACCGCATCGAGGGGTTGCTCGAAGACGTCACGCGCGTGCTCGTGCGCGCCGACAGCCGCGCCGCGCTGGAACGCGAGGTGTGCGAGTGCGTGGCCGCGACGGAGGCGTACGCCAGCGCCTGGATCGGCGACTGCGACCTGACGGCCGACGCCGTCGTCCCCAAGGAGTGGGTCGGAACCGACGACGCCGCCGTGGCCGGCCTCCGGGTCGACCGCTCGGACCCCGACGACCCGACCGCCAGGGCCGCCGCGACCCGGTCGCTCTACGTCCGGTACGACGCCGACGGTCGGTTCCACGCGGGGGCGACGCTCCCGTACCGGGCCGTCGCGGCCATTCCTCTCGTCCACCGGGAGACGCTGTACGGCGTCCTGACCGTGTACGCCCACGACCGGTTCGGGACCCACGAGCGCGTCGTCCTGCGAACGCTCGGGCGGGCGGTGGGCGCGGCCATCGACTCGTTCGAGACGCGACGGAGCCTCGTGACCGACAGTCTGCTCGAACTCGAAGTCTCCCTCGATGACCCGAGTCTCGGGGCGCTCGCGTCCGAGGCGGACTGCCGATTGTCCTACGAGGGGTCCGTGGTCCGCGACGACGGCGGGACGCTGCTGTACGTCTCGAGCGACCCGGCCGACGCTCCAGTGGCCGACGTGGCGGTGTCCGGCGTCGAGTCCGTTCGCTCACTCCCGGCCGTCGAGGACGGCGGTCTCTTCGAGGTCCGACTCGGCGAGGAGTCGGTGCTCCAGCGCGTCGCCTCGGCCGGGGGCCGTCTGCGCGACCTGACGGTCGACGGACCGACCTGTCGACTGGTTCTCGCCGTGCCCGACCGGTCCACGGGTCGCTCGCTCGTCGACAGCCTCGAGGAGTACGCCCGACGCGTCGAAGTGCGGGCGCTCCGGGAGGCGAGCAGCCCACCCCAGACCCGCCGGGGCTTCGTCGCCGAACTCGAGACCGAACTCACCGACCGCCAGCGCACCGCCCTCCAGCTCGCCCACCTGGGCGGGTTCTTCGAGTGGCCCCACGCCGTCTCGGGCGACGAACTGGCGGACGCGATGGACGTCTCCCGGTCGACGTTCCACCAGCACCTCCGGGCGGCACAGCGGAAACTGGTCACGAACCTGCTGGACTGACGGCCCGACTGACCGGTCCCAGCACCCTCCTGCGCACAGGCCGACGCGCGAATCGTCGACAGTCAGTGCGCATCGCGGCTGCGCCAGCCGGGCGATACCCAACTAGTGTGGTTGTCTCGTTATTCTCGTCCCGCCGATAGTGGTGGATGTACCATGTCACAACCAGGACCCGAGTCGCTGTGGCTCTGGCTCGGAACCGCCGGGATGTTCCTCGGCACGATGTACTTCATCGCCCGCGGGTGGGGCGTCGAAGACGACGAACAGAAGCAGTTCTACATCATCACCATCTTCGTCACCGGCATTGCGTCGGTGGCGTACTTCGCGATGGCGACCGGCTTCGGTCTCACACAGGTCGAAGTCGGCGGGACGGTGCTCGACATCTACTGGGCGCGGTACGCCGACTGGCTGTTCACGACGCCGCTCCTGTTGCTCGACCTGGCGTTGCTGGCCCGCGCGAGCAAGAACACCATCTACACGCTCCTCGGCCTGGACGTGTTCATGATCGGCACCGGCACCGTGGGCGCCCTCGTCGCGAGTTCCCCCGCGATTCGCATCGTGTGGTGGGGCATCAGCACGGCGGCGCTGCTGTTCCTCCTGTTCTTCCTCGTGAAGATGCTCCGGGAGGCGGCGACCCGCCAGTCCGACGACGTTCGCAGGCTCGCGTCGACGCTCAAGAACATGCTCATCGTACTCTGGCTCGCGTACCCGGTCGTCTGGATAGTGGGGACCGAGGGCACCATCGGCCTGCTCCCCCTGTACTGGGAGACCGCCGCGTTCATGGTGCTCGACCTGACGGCGAAAGTCGGGTTCGGCTTCGTCCTCCTGCGGAGCCACTCGGTGCTCGACCAGGCGACCCAGTCCGAGCGCGCGCCGTCGACCGCCTGAACTGCTCCCCGGTGACGCATCGGCCCCCCGCCGGCACCCCGAACTCCGCCGGCGGGCGCACATCGAACGAATCCTCCCGCGTCGACCGCACAGCCGACGCCCGTGTGGGCACGCGGTCGACCACGGCGCGACCGACTCGACGCCGGCGCGTACTTCGGCAGACCGACGACATCATGACGAGCGAACGGAATTCGAACCAGGACCGACGAGTGCGTGACCGTCACCCCGACGAACGAAGCGGCCGGCGAGCAGTGGTTCCGGACGGTCGGGACGACTCCCGAACGGCGACCGGGGAGGTGGGCCGGTGACGCCGCCGCTCACCTACCTCGAATTCCTCGCCGTGGCCGTCGTTCCGCTGGTCGTCGGACTCGCGGTCTTCGCGTGGCGGGGCGGACTGCCCCGTCGCCAGCAGGCGGGCATCGCGCTGATGCTCGCCGTCGCCATGGCCTACACCGTCCCGTGGGACAACTACCTCGTCGGATACGGGGTGTGGTACTACGGCGAGGGGACCGTGAGTCTCACCCTGTGGAACGCGCCGCTCGGCGAGTACCTGTTCATCGCTCTGCAGACGGTGGGCGTCGCCCTCTGGGTCTATCTGGTGGTCGGACGCGCCGGCGCGCCGCCCGCTTTCCGCGTGAGCGACGTCACTCGCGGCCGGCGACTGGGCGGCGTCGCCGCCGGGGTGGCGGTCTGTGTCGCCGGGCTGGCGATGCTCGCCTCGCCGGCGACGTTCTACCTCGGGGCGATACTCGCGTGGGCCGGCCCAGTGTTCGCACTCCAGTGGGGGTTCGGCTGGACGTACCTCTGGACCCGCCGCCGGGTGACGGGCCTCGCGGTGGCGGTTCCGACCCTCTACCTCTGGGTGGCAGACCGCGTCGCGCTCGAACTCGGCGTCTGGGTCATCTCGCCCCGGTTTACGACCGGCGTCGTGCCCGGCGGCCTGCCGGTCGAGGAGGCGGTCTTCTTCCTCGTGACGAATCTGTTCGTCGCGCAGGGCCTCGTCCTGCTCGAAGGCGTCCTCGCGGCCGCTCCGGACGCCGCAGACCGCCTCTCGGCCAGGTACCCCGCACTCGGGATGGTGGTCGAGCGGTGGGCGTGACCGGTCTCGCGGAACGGACCGGTCGGGTGCCCGCGCTCGTTCGCACGGCGTTCCTGCCGGGGTGGGCGACTGTCGCCCTCGCCCTCCTCCTCGCCGGTGCGTGGGGCGGTCTGACTGCGCTGCCCTCAGAGGTTCGCTACTTCCCGCTCGTGGCCAGCGTTCTCGTCCTGGGCCTCCCGCACGGTGCGCTGGACCACCTGACGCTGTTCCGCGCCCGCGGCACCCGTCCGAGCGTCGGGGGACTCCTGGCGTTCGGGGTCGGGTACCTGGTTCTGGGGGGCGCGTACGCGCTGGCGTGGTTCCTCGCACCCGCCGCGGCGTTCGCGAGTTTCATTCTGCTGACCTGGTTCCACTGGGGCCAGGGGGACGTCTGGCCGCTGGTCGCGTTCTCGGACGGCGAGTACCCGGCGACCCGGCGCCAGCGAGCGCTGACGGCCGTCGTGCGGGGCGGCCTCCCGATGGTCGTCCCGCTGGTCGGCTTCCCGGAGCGGTACCGGTCCGTCGCCGAAACGGTGGTGGGACTGTTCGACCCGGGCGCCGCGGCCGCGCTCTCCGGGGCGTTCGCGCCGGGCGTCCCCTCCCTCGTCGGCCTGGGATTCGGCCTCGTCACGCTCGTCTCGCTGGGGAGCGGTCTCGCGTCGTCGGGCGCGACGCCGGCCTGGCTCCTCGACGCGACCGAGACCGGGCTCCTGTGGCTGTTCTTCCTCGTGGTGCCCCCGGTCCTCGCGGTCGGCCTGTACTTCTCGGTCTGGCACTCGCTCCGGCACCTCGTTCGCCTGGCCGCACTCGATGCTCCGGACCGGTCGGCCCCTCGTTCCGGTGTCGGGGCCGTCCCGGTCTCGAACGTCGTCCGCGACGCGGTGCCCCTGACGGTGGCCGCCGTCGGGTTCCTCATCGCGCTGGCGGTGCTCGTTCCGACGCGTCCCGCGTCGGTCCCCGAGTTCGCCGGCGTCTACCTGGTGTTGCTCGCGGCGCTCACCCTCCCCCACGTGGTCGTCGTCTCGCGACTGGACCGCCTGCAGGGCGTCTGGTCGGTCGGGGGGACCCGTCGCTGACGCCGGCCGGTTCTCGGTCGTTGCACCGGCCGACGAGGCCCGTCCCCGGGCCGGACTGTAAAAGATTATCCGACTGCACCTGTTACAGACGCGTAACATGGCCGAGGACGTCAAACCGACCCGCAAGAACCTGATGGCCATCGAGGACCGCATCGAACTCTCCGAGCGGGGCCACGACACGCTGGAACAGAAGCGAGACGGCCTCATCATGGAGTTCATGGACATCCTCGACCAGGCACAGGACGTTCGCTCCGACCTGAACGAGGAGTACGAGCGGGCACAGGACAAACTCAACATGGCGCGCGCGATGGAGGGGGACGTCGCCGTCCGCGGTGCCGCCGCCGCCCTCAAGGAACACCCCGAAATCACCACCCAGTCGAAGAACATCATGGGCGTCGTGGTCCCACAGATCGAGTCCAGCCGGGTCCGAAAGCGCCTCGACCAGCGCGGGTACGGACTGCTCGGGTCGAGCGCCCGCATCGACGAGGCGGCCGACGCCTACGAGGAGCTCCTCGAGACCATCATCCTGGCGGCCGAAGTCGAGACGGCGATGAAGAAGATGCTCGACGAGATAGAGACCACCAAGCGCCGCGTGAACGCCCTCGAGTTCAAACTCCTCCCCGAACTCAAGTCCAACAAGGAGTACATCGAGCAGAAACTCGAAGAGCAGGAGCGCGAGGAGATATTCCGCCTCAAGAAGATCAAGGCCAAGAAGGAAGAGGAAGAGCGTCAGGCGGCCGCCGAAACCGACGAGGAGGCGAGTCAGCGCCTCCCCGCCGACGACTGACGGCACACCCTCCGCGCTACCTGTCGTTCGGTCCGGTACAGTCGGCCGCTCCGCGGCCGTGACTGCCCGCGCGTCCTCCCGGCCGTCCGTCTCGGTCTCCGACTGCGACCCCCCGACCGGCGCGTTTTTCAGCCGTCACGCACAGGTGCGTCCATGACGTGCAACGAGTGCGATTCGCAGACGGTCCGGTTCGAGGTTCCAGAATCGCTGCGGACCTACGCCCCGTCGGGCGGTTCGCACGCGGCGCTCTGCACGCACTGTCTGCGCACCCAGGCCGCGGCCGACGGTCCGGCCGACCCGTCGTTCGACAGCGTCCACGACTCGATGCCCGGCGGCGAGGGCGGCGTGGCGCTGGCGCTCGCTCTCGGTCTCCTGGGGTCGCTGGCGCTGAACCGCGCGGCCATCACCGCCCTCTGTGAGTACGCCGAACGGCACGGCGTCGACGTCCTCCTCGCCCTGGACCGCATCGCCGAGGTGTCGGCCGTCGACCCCCACTTCGACGTCGCGCGGCGACGGACTCAGCTCGCGCAGTTGCTCTCGTGAGGCCCGCAGTCACGCGTCTCCGACCCGGGTTCCGTCCGCCCCGCCGTCGAACTCGTCGGTGATTCGACGCCCCTGCTCCCGGTAGCGGTCGAACGTGCGCTCGGTCCACTCGACCGCCGCCGCCGAATCGCTCTCGATGATGCCCCGCAGGTTCCCCTCGTCGTCGAACGCGTGGACGATAACCGTCGACTCGTCGCCGAAGTCGAAGCGGGCGAACGACACCGGCAGGTCGTCGACTTCGTACACTTCGTACCGGCCGGTCGAAACCATCTGTCGTCGCTCCTCCTCCCGCCGGTCCCTGAGGTAGCGGGCCAGGTCCGAGCGGTAGACGGCCTCGTACGTGAGGTCGCGGTCGAGAACGGCTTTCGCGGCCATCTTCGGCGTGCTGGGGTTCGTGAGCATCCCGAGTGCGGTGTACGCGCGGTCGGCCTCGGTGAACAGGCGGTCGACTCGCTCTATCGGTTCGAGGGTCGCGGGCAACTCCGCCAGCTGTACCTCTGCATCGCGGAGCACCTCGACCGGGAGGTCGCAGTCGGCGGGGAGGTAGGCGAGGAGTTCGCCCGCCCGCGCGATGTCCCGCATCTGCGCCTCGAACGTCTCGTTCGCGCCCTGGGCCAGGCGTCCCGTCAGCGTCGCCGTGAACTCGCCGTCCGTCCGGCGGACGAGCGAGCGCGACTCCAGGTCCCGCAGGGCGCGGTCGACCGTGGACCGGGAGAGTCCCAGTCGCTCTTCGAGCGCGGGCTTGTCGAGGCGTTCCTGGACGAGTTCGTCGAGGAAGCGCCCCCGCTGTCGCAACACCTTGGCCAGGTCCTCCCCCCGGTCTCCCCGTGACATCGTTGGGCTTTCGTCCCACTGTTGTCCACGAGCGCGGTAAATAGTTACGGAATTGACTGTTTGATGGGTGCCGGAGGCGAGGGGAATCGCGTCGCTGCCAGTGGACCGGGTCGGCTCTCCGCCGGCAGCGCTCGGCGGCGTCGACGCGTCGGTTGCCCGGGCACGTCTCGGCCCGGGGCCGTCCGCTCAGACGCCCGTGGAGTACCGCAGGATACCGGCGACGCCTCCGAACGCGTCGAGCAACTGCTCGCCTTTCTCGAAGTCCGTACTGATGAACTTGGTCTCCGTCCCCCGCTGCTCGGCGATCTCCATCAGGTACTCGATGACGTCCTCGCGCTCCTGCATCTCGGCGGCCTCCCTGCACTCGCTGCAGGTGTGGTCCGGGGTCGAGTGGCGCTGGTCGACGACTTCGTACTCCTCGTGCCCGTTCGGACACTCGTAGACGACGACGTCGCTCCGGAGGTCCTCGGAGAGGAGCAGTCGGTCCACGGCGCCCATCATCAGGTTCTGTCGGGTCGGTTCGAACCCGTAGGTCGCCAGGTCCCCCGCGTGGAGGTTCTCGAAGAACTCCTCCATCTGGGCCTTGTCCTTCATCACCTCCTGGTCAGCGAGGGCGTCCTGGGCGGCGTCGACCAGGTCGTAGAGCCCGGACTCGTCGGTGTAGGACACGTCGAACTTGTCGACGACGAGGTCCTGTACCTCGTGGTGGAGGTAGTCCCCGTCGAGGAACTCGTCTTTGGTGGGGGAGGGACCGCCCACCAGCACGCCGTCCATGTCGTGGCGCTCGGGGACGAACAGTTCGTTCGCCATCTCGGCGACTTCCTGGTAGAAGTTGTCGATGGCCTCCAGGCGGAGTCGCGCGAACCGCTGGGCGGACTGGCCACCTTTGCGCTGTTTCCCCGGCACCAGCGACGTGGTGGACTTGACCGGTTCGACGCGCTTGCCCCGGAGCCACCCGACGTTCGCCTCGCGCCGGTCGAGGACGACGAGGCCGAACAGGCCCTTGTCCGCGAGCATCTCCTCCAGCGGTTCGGTCAGGAACGACGAGTCGCAGTGGTAGCGGAACGACTGGACCGGGTCCGGCGGGTTCTCCAGGACCTTCGTGACCATCTCTGTCTGTCCGCCGCCGCTGTCGATGGCGCCGCTGAACAGCACCATCCCGTTCTCCGGCGGTTCCTTGTAGTACCGGAGGCGGTCCTTGATGCTGGTCAGCGCGTCCTGGACGTTCGTCCGGGTCTGCTTGGACTTGATGTTGCTCGCCTCGCTGTGCTCCTGGGTGACGTGGGCCACGACGTCGGAGATCTGCTTGTCGGGAGGAACGTAGATGGTGACGAGCTGTGTACCGGACCCTTCGTACTCTCGCAGGTCCTCGATGACCTTCCGGAACTCGTACTTCCGTCGGTCCTCGCCCGCCTCCTGGGCGTCGCTACTCATTAGCAGTACTAGCCCCTCCTGGCGCTAAGTAAGCTTTGACTGTCGGGCGAGCGGCCCGTGGGACTCTCTCGCCCCAGTAGACGGCGCGTACGACCCCGGGGCTCCGGGCGCGGCGGAGACGCTCGGACATCGCTAGCCGATAAACATATCAATACGGTTTTATCTAAATTTATGGTACTGTCCGACAGTAATGACAGTGGGACAATGGCGACAGTCTTCGCGGTAGCGAGCGGGAAGGGAGGCGTCGGAAAGACGACGACGGCGGCCGCGCTCGGCAGTATCCTGTCCGTCGCGGGCAACTCCGTCGTCGTCGTCGACGCCGACCTGGGAATGCCAAACCTCGCCGAGACGCTCGGAGTCGACGGGCGGGGACGACCGAACCTGAACGACGCGCTGTCCGGGACAGCGACCGTACTCGAGGTGGTCTACCAGTCGCAGTCGGGGCCGGACATCGTGCCCGGGGGCCACGACCTGGAGTCGTTCGCGGAGGCCGACCCCGGGGCGATGACGCGGTTGCTCGACCCGCTCTCGGGGTACGACTACGTGCTGTTCGACACCGGCGCGGGGCTGAGCCACGACAGCGTGTTGCCCCTCGGACTGGCCGACGCCGTGTTGCTGGTATCGACGCCGGAACCGAACGCGCTCAGGGACACCGAGCGGACGCGGCAGGTGAGCGCCCGTCTCGGCGGGTACGCGGCGGGCGTGGTGCTGACGCGCGTTCCGAACGCGGGGCCGGACATCGGCCTCGTGCGGCGGATACTCGACACCACGATTCTCGAAGCGGTTCCCGAGGACGGCGCCGTCGCCTCGGCCATGGCCGCCGAGCAGGCGCTCGTGAACCACGCGCCCGACTCGCCGGCCATGACGGCCTACCGGCGTCTGGCCAGCACCCTGGTCGGCGAACCGATTCCGCGACCCGCCGAGAACGTCCACTGAGGCCTCCCAGTCGCTCGGACGGGACCCGCGCGGAGACTGTCCTCCGGCCGTATCGACGCGTCCGTCTCTCGCCGACCGGACCGTCGCGCCGCCGTCGCAGTTCGTCGTCAGCCGGTGACTCTGGCGCCACCGCCCGCGCCTGCCCGACTCGCGTGCGCCCGTCACGGCGCTGGCGGCACGTTTTCGGGCCGCTCTCGCGCTCTCCGGAGAACCTTTATGTGTCCTACCCGAGTCCTTCCATTTAACTCAACCATGGGACGGGTGTATGCAATCGCCAGTGCAAAAGGTGGCGTCGGCAAGACGGCGACCACGGCCAACCTCGGGGCAGTGTTGGCCGCGGACGGGCACCGCGTCGTCGTCGTGGACGCCGACCTGGGTATGGCTAACCTCGCCACCGCTCTCGGCGTCGAGGTAGACGGTCCGACGTTACACGACGTGCTGGCAGGCGACGTGCCGGTGGAAGCGGCGGTGTACGACGGCCCCCACGGACTCGACGTGCTTCCGGGGGCGGCGGCGCTCGAAGCGTTCGCCAGCGCCGACCCGACGGGGCTGGCCGACGTTCTCGACGCGCTCGACGAGAACGGGTACGAGTACGTGCTGGTGGACACCGGCGCGGGACTGACACACAGCGCCGTCCGCCCGCTCCAGCTGGCGGCGGAGGTGCTGCTGGTCTCGACGACGAGCCGAGACTCGCTCGGCGACACCGAGAAGACGCGTCAGATTGCGACCCGACTCGGCACGTCCGTCGGGGGTGCGGTCCTGACGCGGGTCGCCCCCGACGACCCGATGGTCGACCGCGTCGCGGAGATGCTCGACGCGACGGTACTCGAACCCGTCCCCGAGGACGACGCCGTCGCGCGGGCCCAGGACGCGGGTGAACCGCTCACGACGTTCGCTCCCGAGAGCCCGGCGGCCCGGGCGTACCGCTCCCTGGCGGCGGCGCTCACGGGTTCGGCGGCGACCGGGGACGAACAGCCGGATGACGAGGACGCGGCTGTCGGGGTGGCCGACGAGGACGCGGAACCGCCGCCAGACGGGTCGGCGGCCGACGACGCGGCCGTCGCCAGCGCAGTCGCCGACGAACTGACGTCCATCCGGTCTCCCGACGACCCGGACGCCGACGGGCAGATGGAGGCGGCCTCGTCCGGCGAGCGTCCGACAGACGGCGAGTCCGACTCCCAGTCGGCCGCGGAGCCGTCCACGAGCCACGCCAGTCCGACCGACAGCGCGACCGAATCCGCGGATCCGTCGACCGAGGGGGCCGTCCGGCCGGTCGACGAGGAGGAATCGACCGGGGACGAATCGGCGGCCGAAGACGAATCAGACGAACCTGAACTGACTGAAGGCGACTCGGCGGTCGAAGACGACTCGGCGGCCGAGGACGAACCGGAAGCTGGCGAGGACACTTCGGACGCGGACGTCACGACCGAGGCGGACGCTACGGCCGACGCCGACGTAGCGGACGACGCCGAGGAGGTCGAAGAAGAATCGGACGCCATCGAACCGGACGCCATCGAACCGGCCGAAGACGATTCGGTCGAGGACGACGCAGTCGAACCTGGCCCGGCCGAAGACACGTCGGCCGACGCTGAACCGGCTGGCGACGAACCGGCCGGCGACGAACCGGCCGGCGACGAACCGGTCGTCGCGTCCCCGCAGGCGCCAGCGGCGGACTCTCAGGTTGCCCCGGACGACGATGACGAAGACGAGGCCGGGGCGGACGACGACGGCGAGGACGTCGTCCCCGACGCCGAGGACGCGGATGCCGGGGCGGCAGACGAAAACGCGGTTGCCGAGGCCACGGAGGACGACGTCACCGAACCTTCGGACGCCGACGCCGCAGACGCCGAGGCCGTCGACGTCGCCGAGTCCGAGAACCCCGACGCCGCCGAGGACGAGGACGCCGACGTCACAGAGGACGACGCGCCCGCCGAGGACGAAGAGACGGACGCGCCCGCCGAGGACGAAGAGACGGACGCGCCCGCCGAGGACGAAGAGACGGACGCGCCCGCCGAGGACGAAGAGACGGACGCGCCCGCAGAAGGCGAGGTTACGATCGACGCGGGCGACGCAGACGCGTCGGAGGCCGACGCGGACGCGGAGACGCCGGAGGAGCCGTCGGGCGACGTGACGTTCTCGGAGGCGGAATCGGAGTCCGAGTCGGACGGCTCTGAGGTCACCATCGGCGAGGCGTCGGACCCCGAGTCGTCGAGCGACGGGGAGAGCGGCGTCACCATCCCGTCCGCGGAGTCCGACCGGGACCCGGACGACGCGGCGGACGACGCCCCGGACGCGTCGTACGAGTCCGACTTGGTCGAGCAGGCCGAACCCGGCGGTCCCGGCGGCGACGACGAGGACGGCGTGGACTCGGAGAAGGGGTTCTTCCGCCGCCTGCTCGGCCTGTAACCGAGACGCGGCGAAAAAACGGGAAGTTCTTTTAGGTGTCTGGTCGCACACCCTGTACGATGGCCGACGAGAACTCGATACCCGCGTGGTGGATCGTACTGTTTCTCCTGTTAGCGCTGGGACTGGGCGCCGCCGCGGTGTTCGCCGTAGGCGGCTCCCTGCTCGCGGGTATCGCCCTCCCGACGCCGCTCGTTCTACATTGATTCGGGGGCTTCGACCCCGAGGACGTCCAGCGCGTTGGCGACCGTGTGACGGGCGGCTTCGACCAGCGCCAGGCGCGCGGCCCTGACCTCGGGGTCGGCGCTCACGACCGGACACTCGCGGTAGAACGTGTTGAACGACTCCGCGACGTCGCGGGTGTAGGTGGCGACCTGGTGTGGCTGGAGGTCCTCGGCCGCCGATTCGACGACCGCCGGGAACCGCGCTATCTCCCGGAGCAGGTCTCGTTCCGCCGGGTCTTCCAGCACCGACGGGTCGACCTCCCCTGCGGCGTCTGCGCCCTCGCGGGTCGCCTCGTCGAGGATTCCACAGCACCGCGCGTGGACGTACTGCACGTAGGGGGCGCTCTGGGCCTCGAAGTCGAGGGCGCGCTCCCACTCGAAGGTGATTCCCTTCGTGGGTTGCTTGGCGACGATGTCGTACCGGACGGCACCGATGCCCACCTGTCGGGCGATGCGCTCGACGTCGGCCTCGTCGAGTTCGTCGTCGCGGATGCGGGTGTCGAGGCGCTTCTCGACCTCCTCGCGGGCCCGGGCGACCGACTCGTCCAGCAGGTCGTCCAGGTCGACGCCGGTCCCCTCGCGCGTGGACATCCCGCCCTCGGGGAGGTTGACCCACGAGTAGAACGTCTGCCTGAGGTCGTCCGTGTCGTTGCCCAGGACCTGGAGCGCGGCGTCGAGTTGCTCCGCCTGGAGTTTGTGGTCCTCGCCGAGGACGGTCACGGCCTCGTCGAACTGCTCGAACTTCCACTCGTGGTGTGCCAGGTCCCGGGTCGTGTACAGAGTGGTCCCGTCGGACCGGAGGAACACGAGGTTCTTCTCGAACCCGAACGCCGAGAGGTCCAGTTGCCAGGCGTCGTCCTCGTAGACCGCGTGGTCGGAGTCTTTCAGGCGCTCGACCACGTCGTCGGCGTCGCCGTTCCGGACGAACCGCGTCTCCTTGACGAACTCGTCGAACTCGGCCGGCAGGCGTTCGAGCGACGACCGCATCCCGTCGAGCACCTGGTCGACGACGACGGCGACCCGCTCGAAGGTCTCCTCGTCGCCGGCTTCCAGGCCCTGCATGATGTCTGCGATTTCGGCCTCGGCCGCCTCGACCCGCTCGGCGTCGGCCTCTTCGAGGAACTGGTTGCCCCGCCGGTAGTACCGAACCAGGTCGTAGTCCGACCGGTCGCGCTCGGGGTCGGGCAACTCGGACTCGTCGAACGTCTCGTAGGCCCAGGTGAACACCGCGACCTGCCGACCGGCGTCGTTGACGTAGTAGTGTCGCTCGACGTCGTACCCGGCGTAGTCGAGGACGCGCGCGATGGCGTCGCCGAGAATCGGGTTGCGCGCGCGCCCGACGTGGACTGGCCCCGTCGGGTTGGCGCTCGTGTGCTCGACGACGACGCTCGTGTCGGCGTCGGGCAGGCGCCCGAAGGTCTCCTCGCCGGCCGCTTCCAGGGTGTCTGCGAAGTACCGGTCGGAGACGTGGAAGTTGACGTACGGACCCTGCGACGAAACCTCGCCCACGTACCGGAGGTCCGCGACGGCTATCTCCGCGGCGATGTCGGCCGCCACGCTCGGCGGCGGCGCGCCCGCCTCCCCCGCCAGGCGGAAGGCCACGCTGGAGGCGAGCGCCGCCGCCACGCCTTCGGGTGGCTCTTCGACCCCGAGGTCGTCGGTCGGCAGGTCGAGCGACGACAGCGCCTCCGCGAGCGCGCTCTCGACCTCCGTCCGGAGCTCTCTGAACATGCGCGGTGATTTCGGACCGGGGGGTATAGGGGTAACGTTACTGTCTCGCCCCCCGCTCGGTCACCGCTGGCGGGGCCGGGGACGACCGACTGCACCGGCGTCCCACCGTAATCGTGGGGCGAGCGACTACCTCTCCCGCGGCGTATCCGCCGCGAGCGCTACAGTACCACCGCGACGATGGCGATGACGAGGAACAGCAGGATGAACAGCCGGGCAATCTCCATCGATATCCCGGCGACGCCGCGCATCCCGACGGCCGCCGAGACGAGCGCCAGGACGAAAAACACCAGCGCGTAGTAGAGGAAGTCGCCGCTGAACAGCAGCGGCACCATCCCGCTGGCGGCGGCGATCGAGAGCATCTACGAGTCCCCCACCCGTTCGCCGGTAGCGGTTCGTCGTCTCCATCTGGGGCTGTCGGGAGCGGCGTCGTGGCCGCCGGACGGTCGAATTGACATTAGATTGTTACTACGACGCCCCGGCGGCACGTTACTTGCCCCTAATTGATTACGTGGACGTTCCTGTACGAAAAAGAGTTGAGAACGCGGCACACTCGATTATTCCGACTGGTCGGGGCGACTGCCGGCTGCTGGCCACGTGACGTCTCTTCCGTTCTCGGAGCGCGACCGCCGGACGGCGCGCCCGTACCGATGGGTTTTTGCGTCTGATTCGGACAACACCCGATATTGACGCGTTCTCCCCCCCGATGCCGCGGGGTTTCTTACCGAATCTGATACGCGTCTCACATTCGGTATACTTATGCGGCCCGCATCCCAACTTCCAGCCATGTCCGGGACATCGACAGCGCCGGCAATCGGCCACGACGAACTGGCGGCGCTGAAACACATCGCGCTCGACGGGGGGTTGACGGGGCAGGTGAAAATCTCCTGTGCGAAGCTGGCAAGCCGACTGGAGGCGTCGAGTCAGACGGCGTCCCGCCGCCTCCAGCGACTCGAGGAGGCGGGGCTCCTCGACCGGGAAGTGGTCAGCGACGGTCAGTGGGTGAGCGTGACTGGCGCCGGGGAAGGTGCGCTTCGACGGGAGTACACCGACTACCAGCGCATCTTCGAGGCCGACGCGACGCTCTCGCTCACGGGGGAGATTACGAGCGGTATGGGGGAGGGCCGCCACTACATCATGCTGGACGGGTACGTCGAGCAGTTCCAGGAGCGACTCGGGTACGTACCCTACCCCGGCACGCTGAACGTGGAACTCACCGAGGAGAGCACTCGAAAGCGGGCCGGCATCGGCGCGCTCCCGTCGGTGGACATCGACGCCTGGGAGGACGAGGAGCGGACGTTCGGTCCCGCGACGTGCTACGCGGTCCGCCTCGAAAACGGGGCGAAGGTCTACGAGGGCGCCCACATCATCGTCCCCGAGCGCACCCACCACGAGGAGAGTCAACTGGAGGTCATCGCGCCGGACCCGCTTCGGGAGGAACTGGGACTGGACGACGGCGACGAACTGCAACTTCACGTCGAGGCTGTCTGATATGGTACAACGGACTGACGGAGACGTCGCGGCAGCGGTTGCGGCGTTCCAGAACGGGGACCCGGTACTCGTCCACGACTTCGACGACCGCGAGGGAGAGATAGACATCGTCTACCCGGCCGGCGCCGTGACGCCGGCGGCCGTCGCGCGGATGCGCAACGACGCGGGCGGACTCGTCTGCGTCGCACTCTCGGACGCGGTGGCCGGGGCGGTGGACCTGCCGTTCCTGGGGGCGGCCCTGGACCATCCGAGCGCGGGCGACGACGACGTTCCGTACGACGACCGGTCGTCGTTCTCGCTCCCGGTGAACCACCGCGAGACGTTCACCGGAATCACCGACGAGGACCGCTCGCTGACGATACGGGCGCTGGCGGACGTGGCAGAGGCGGTCGAATCGGGCGACTCCTACGGTCCGGAGGCGTTCGCGGCCGACTTCCGGACGCCGGGGCACGTCCACGTGCTGCGCGGCGCGCCGAACCTGCTGGCTGACCGCCGGGGCCACACCGAACTGGGACTCGCGCTGGCGGCGGCGGCGGACCTGCCCGCGGCGGTGGTCGTCTGCGAGATGCTCGACGACCGGTCCGGGGGCGCCCTCTCGACGGAGGCGGCCCGCGAGTACGCGCGCCGCAACGGGTTCGTCTTCGTCGAGGGAAGCCGCCTGGTCGCGGAACTGGAACGGGACCCGACCGACATCTCCGAGTAGCCGAGGCGCGGCGGACTGTCCCTCCACTGGCCGCCGTCAGCGCAGTTCGCGCCAGCTGCGCTCGGGCGACCACCCGAGCAGTCGCTCCGCCTTCTCGGTGCTGATGAGGCTCTCGTGGCCCTCGAACTCGCGCCCGCGGTCCGCCTCAGGGAACACGTCCTCGACCACCTCGGCCGTCGGCGTCTCCAGGGTCGTGTCGGGGCCGCTCACGAAGAACGGTTCGTGTCCCTCGAAGTCGGCGTCGACGGCCCGACAGACCAACTCGGCGGCGTCGTCTACGTGCACGTACGAGAAGAGGGTGTTCCGCTCCTCGTGGAACGACCCGGCGTCGCGGAGGTCCGCGAGGGTCCGGTCGGCGTCCACGAACGACTCTCGCATCGCGGCCTCGTCTGTGACCCACGCGAACCTGAGGGAGGCGATGGTCTCGGGCCCCTCGTTCCGCCTGGCGACGCCGTCCCCCGTCACCTCCAGCACCTGCTTCCCCAGGCCGTACGACGTGGAGGGCGACAGGGGGTGGCGCTCGTCCACCGGCAGGTACTCGACGCTCACCGGGTCGGGTTCGAACCCGGCACCCAGCGCGGAGAGGCTGGACGACAGGCAGACCGTCTCCACGTCGAGCGCGCTGGCGGCCTCCAGGACGTGGTAGGTACTCAGGACGTTGCTCTCGAAGGTCACGTACCCCGGCGCGCCGGTCGGGGACGAGCGCATCCCCATGTGGAGGACGGCGTCTGGGTCAGCCGTCGCAAACGCCCCGTAGGTCTCGCCGGCGTCGTTCACGTTCGCCTGTATCGTCGAGTCGGCGACGTCTCCCGACCCGCTTCGGGAGATGTTCACGACGCGGTATCCTCGGTCCTGAAGGGCTCGAATCACGGTGGGACCGATTCGCCCGGTTCCGCCCGTGGTGACGACGGTCGGAGACATTAATTCCACCTCGGTAGACGGGCGTATAAGCGCCACGGCCGCCCCCGGCCGGTTTGCTCATTATTTTATACGGATGGCCCGATACCTCCGGGCATGGGCTTCGACGAGATGGACGTCGACACAATCTGGATGGACGGCGAGTTCGTGGACTGGGAGGACGCCCAGATTCACGTCCTCACCCACGGACTGCACTACGGCACCGGCATCTTCGAGGGGGTCCGGTGTTACGACACGAGCGAGGGACCTGCCATCTTCCGCTGGGACGAGCACCTCGACCGCCTCTACCAGTCGGCCAAGCCGTACAACATGGAGATTCCCTTCAGCCGGGAGGAACTGACCGAGGCGACGCTGGAACTCATCCGTCGTCAGGAACTGGAGGGCTGTTACATCCGCCCCATCGCCTTCTACGGCTACGAGTCGCTGGGCGTGAGTCCGGGGGACTGCCCGACCCGCGTCGCCATCGCCGTGTGGCCCTGGGGCGCGTACCTCGGCGAGGAGGCGCTGGAAGAGGGCGTCGACGTGATGGTCTCGTCCTGGCGCAAGCACGCGTCCAGCCAGATTCCGACGAACGCGAAGACCACCGGCCTGTACGTCAACAGCATGCTCGCCGGCGAGGAGGCGCGGCGGAACGGCTACACCGAGGCCATCGTCCTCAACAAGGAGGGCAACGTCGCCGAGGGCCCCGGCGAGAACCTGTTTCTCGTCCGCGACGGCGAGATATTCACGCCCGGCCTCGCCGAGGGCATCCTCGACGGCATCACGCGGAAGACGCTCATCACGCTCGCTCGCGATCACGGCTACACCGTCCACGAGGAGGCGACGATCAGCCGGGGCGAACTCCACACCGCGGACGAACTGTTCTTCACCGGCACCGCCGCCGAGGTGACGCCGATTCGCAAGGTCGACCACGTCCAGATTGCCGACGGGACGCGGGGGCCGGTGACCGAGGAACTCCAGCAGGCGTTCTTCGACCTGGTCGAACGCCGGGTCGACGACCACGACGAGTGGTTCACCTACGTGTAGGCGGCCGCCGCTCGCTCGCCGACTGACTCCCGGTCGCCGGACCGCCGATTTCGTTCGCCCCTACTCGCTCGTCTCGCCGGACCCCTGGACCTCGACACGACCGGGCGTCGGCCCCTCGTCGTCCGGACGCTCCTCCTCGGTCACGTCGATGTCGATTCCGCGGTCCTCGTCGGCGAATCCGGCGCTCAGGATGCGGGTCAGGGCGTCCTCGACGCGCTCGTTGGTCTCCTCGTACTCGTCGGGGGAGACCTCCATGACGAACCCGGTGGTGATGTTCGGCGCCGTCGGCATGAACAGAACGTCCCGGCCGTCTTCGGTCCGCTTGCCCGTCTTGAAGGCGGTCATGCGGATGCCCGGCCACACCTCGAGGCGGACGGGTTTCTGGAGGTCTTCGGTTCCGGTGAGCGCAGTTTCGACCGCCAGCTTGGAGGCGTTGTAGAGAACGCGGATTATCGGGACGCGGTTCATGGTGCTGTCGAGGAGACTCTCGAAGAGTCTCCCCGCGGTGGTCCGCATCAGGTAGCCCACCGAGAGGACCAGCATCACGAAGACGACGATGGCCACGAGGACGCCGAAGGGCGGTTCGATGGTCCGGATGATGGGGAGGTCCGCAATCTGGGTGTACAGCCAGTTCAGGACGAACAGGATGACGAGAATCGGGACCAGGATGACCAGCCCGCTGGCTATGTCGCGTCTCCACGAGGACATTAGTGTGCACTGAACCGTTGGAAGTACGATGCCTTCTGTGTTCCGGCATCGGTCGGAGCGCCGGCGACCGGACGACGCGGACGGCTGGTCCGGCAGTGCGTCGGTCGGGACCACTCAGACGCCGACGACGGCGCGGGCCGCGAACAGGATGTTCTCCCGGCGCTCGCGCATCCGACGGTAGACGTACGAGAGCCACCGCTGTCCGAAGGGAGCGTACTGCCAGACGGACAGGCCCTCGGCGACCAGTTCGCGCTGTGCCGGTTCCCGGACGCCCATCAGCATCTGAATCTCGAACTCCCGCCCGTACTCCCGCCCCAGCTCCCGGGCCCGGGTAATCATCGCCGGGTCGTGGCTCCCGACCGCCACGGTGCCCCGGTACTCCCGGAAGAGGAACTCCAGGTCGTCCCTGAAGGCCTCGTCGACGGCCGCCCGGTCCGTGTGGGCGATAGCCGGCGGTTCGTCGTAGGCGCCCTTCACCAGCCGAATCCCGCCCGGCACGTCGGCGAGTCGCTCCAGGTCCGCCGGCGTTCGCCTGAGGTTGGACTGGAGACAGACGCCGACGCCCCCGCCGTACTCGCGGGCGGCGGCTTCGAAGGCGTCGAGCGTCGCGTCCGTCGTCGTGGCGTCCTCCATGTCTATCCAGACGAACCGGTCGCGCTCTCGTCCCGCCCGGACCACCCGGTCCAGGCTCTCTCGGAACGTCGCCTCGTCGACAGACAGCCCTAGCTGCGTGGGCTTGACCGAGATACGCGCGTCGAACCCCGTCCCCTCGAGGTCCGAGAGCAACTGGACGTAGGCGTCCGCGTCGTCGTCTGCCGGCTCCCGCCGCTCGTAGTGCTCGCCCAGGAGGTTGAGGATGACGCCGATTCCGTCCTCGTTGGTCCGACTGACGTGGTCGAGCGCGACGGGCGTCGTCTCCCCGGCGATGAACCGACCGGCGATAGGCGGTAGCATACCTGACAGTTACCCGGGTGGACAATGAGCGTTGTCGTCACCGCGCCGCCGGGAGTCGATTTCTCGTCCCGCGGACGACCGCGGCGACGGGCCACGCCGCCACGAACCGCCGGAGATTTGACACCCCGGAACGCAGGTCCGGTATGGTCGTCTCGCTGGTCGTCGGTGCGCTGTGGGCGATGCTCCCCGCGTACGTGCCGAACAACGCCGCGGTACTCGCGGGCGGGGGTCGCCCGATAGACGGGGGTCGGACCTGGAACGGGCGCCGCCTGCTCGGGGACGGGAAGACGTGGCGCGGCACCGCCGCGGGAACGGTCGCCGGCGTGGTGCTCGCGGTCGTACTCAACGCCGTCAACGGAACCATCTCGGCGGTCTTCGGGTTCTCGCTCCCGACGTTCCCTCTGGTGGTGGCGACGACGCTCGCGTTCGGCGCCATGCTCGGCGACATCCTCGCGTCGTTCCTCAAACGCCGACTGGACCGGGAGCGGGGCGCGCCGACGCCGGGACTCGACCAGCTGGACTTCGTCGTCGTGTCGCTGGGCTTGACGGCGCTGGTCGCCCCCCGGTGGTTCGGCGCGACGTTCCCGCTGCCGGCGCTCGCGGCCGTGCTGCTGGCCACGCCCGTGTTGCACGTCGTCACCAACGTCGTCGGCTACGCGCTGGGATTCAAAGACGAACCCTGGTGAGTTCGCGTCCCGCCCGACACAAGTCGGTTCGCGGAGCGGGAGGGGCAATCCGCACCGTCCCGAGTCGCCCGCCAATCGGCCCGCTTATCACGGTCGGCGGTCCCACTCACGGTCGATGCCGAATCAGGAACTCATCCGGGCCCTCCGGGACGCCGACGCCGTCCAGTACGGCGAGTTCGAACTCTCCCACGGCGGGACCAGCGAGTACTACGTCGACAAGTACCTCTTCGAGACGGACCCGCACTGCCTGGAACTGGTCGCGGAGGCGTTCGCCGAACTGGTGGGCGACGCGAAACTCGCCGGGGTCGCCCTCGGGGCGGTCCCGCTGGTCGCCGTGACCAGCGTTCGGACGGGGAACCCCTACGTCATCGCGCGAAAGCAGGCCAAGGAGTACGGAACCGGCAACCGCATCGAGGGGCGCCTCTCGGCGGGCGAGCGAGTGGTCGTCCTCGAGGACGTGGCCACGACCGGACGCAGCGCCCTCGAAGCGGTCGAGGCGCTCCGGGACGCAGGCGCCGTGGTCGACCGGGTCGTCGTCGTCGTGGACCGCCAGGAGGGCGCGCGGGAACTCCTGGCCGACCACGGCGTCGAACTCGACGCCCTCGTCACCGCCGAGGACCTCCTCGAGGACGCCTGAGCCGCGCCGGAACCGGCGCGGAAGTCGGCCGGAGGTGACGTCACTCCCCGTCTGGAGGCGACGTCGCTCCCCGTCTGGGTTACACGAGCGTGGTCATCTTCTTGCCCCGTCGAATCCGAAGTATTCATACTTGTGCGATTTCGGTTCCTAGGATATGAACAGGGCAGAGAAGGCGGCCCTCCAGTTACAGGCCGTCGCCGTCCTCCGCATGTTGAAAGAGACGCGCACGTACGACGAACTCGCCGACCTCACCGGTCTCCCGGCGGGCGACCTCAACCGGTACGTCAACGGCCACGTCCTGCCCGGACTCGACCGCTCGCGCGAGGTGGTCGAGGGCGTCGGCCGGGAGGCCCTCGCGGGGGAACTGGAGGCCCGCGTCACCGTCGACGACGAGGGGTACGTCGACAACTCCGCGGTGGTGTTCGACCAGTCGTTCCTGGATCTGGTCGCGCCCGTCGCGGCCAACGCCCTGGGGTTCGACCGTCCGGACGTGGTGCTCACGGCGGCCACCGACGGCATCACCCTCGGCGCGGCCATGGCCAGTTACTTCGACGCCCGGGTCGCCTACGCCAAGAAGTCCAAGGAGACGGCCGTCGAGGAGTTCATCGAGTCGCGCCAGCGACTCGCCTCCGGCATCGAACTCACCTACTACCTGCCGGCGAACGCCATCTCGCCGGGTCAGCGCGTCCTCGTGGTCGACGACCTCATCCGCTCGGGAGAGACCCAGGAACTCCTGCTGGACATCGTCGACCAGTCGGGCGGTGAGGTGGCCGGCGTCTTCGCCCTCATCGCGGTGGGGAACGAGGGCATCGACCGGGCGGCCGAACAGACCGACGCGCCGGTGGCGGCGCTCACCACGTTCCGCGGCGAGTGACCTGTCGGCCTCTCCCGGCGTTCGTCCTCGCCCCCGCGATTCGCCACCAGTGACCGCACGGTTTCGCGTACCGGAGACTGGCGAGGGCGGCCATTCCCCGCCACAGGCGCCTTGCTGATCGGGTTCTGCCAGTCGTCGGTACGCGAGGAATACTCAAATTCGTGCATACCTGCATCGGGTTAGTATGAAAACCTTTATACAGTGATTCGAGACTATGCTCAAACGTGCATCATGGGGTTCACTGAGACGCTCGCGGACTACTTCGACGTCGAAACGCACGACTCGACCTTGCGCACGGAGGTTATCGCGGGGGTGACCACGTTCCTGACGATGTCGTACATCGTCGTGGTCAACCCGGCCATCCTCGCGGGAATCCCCGGCGCGAAACCGGGCATCGTCCTCGCGGGGTACGACCCGGCGGCGGTGCGCTCGATGCTCGCCGTGGTGACCATCATCGCGGCGGCGACGGCCACGTTCATCATGGCGCTGTACGCGAAACGCCCGTTCGCGCAGGCCCCCGGCCTCGGGCTGAACGCCTTCTTCGCGTTCACCGTCGTCGGTGCGCTCGGCGTCCCCTGGCAGACGGCGCTCGCGGCCGTCGTCGTCGAGGGGCTGTTGTTCATCGCGCTCACCGCCATCGGCGCGCGAAAGTACATCATCCGCCTGTTCCCCGAACCGGTCAAGTTCGCCGTCGGGACGGGCATCGGACTGTTCCTGACGATAATCGGCCTCCAGGCGATGGGCATCGTCGTGGACGACCCGGCGACGCTCATCACGATGGGGAGTCTCGCCTCGGACCCCGTCGCCATCGTCTCGGTCTTCGGGCTGTTTCTCACCTTCGCGCTGTACGCCCGGGGCGTTCCGGGCTCCGTCGTCATCGGCATCGTCGCCACGGCCGTCGTCGGCTGGCTGGTGACCCGGTTCGGCCCCGTCGCCCCCGACGCCGGCCTCGTCGCCGGACAGACCGCCGTCACCTACGACATCACGCCGCTGGCCGGCGCGTTCCTCACCGGCCTCGGGAACGTCGAGGCGTTCTCGTTCGCGCTCGTCGTGTTCACGTTCTTCTTCGTCGACTTCTTCGACACCGCCGGGACGCTCGTCGGCGTCTCGCAGATCGCCGGCTTCCTCGACGAGGAGGGGAACCTGCCCGGCATCGACAGGCCGCTGATGGCCGACGCAATCGGGACGACGGTGGGCGGCATGCTCGGCACCTCGACGGTGACGACGTACATCGAGTCGGCCTCCGGCGTGGAGGAGGGCGGCCGAACCGGGATGACGGCGCTCGTCGTCGCGGGCCTGTTCGTCGCGTCGCTGGCGCTGGTTCCGCTTGCGGCCGCGATTCCGATGTACGCCTCGCACATCGCGCTGGTGGTCATCGGCGTCGTGATGCTGCGGAACGTCGTCGACGTCGCCTGGGACGACATCACCCACACGGTCCCCGCCGGGATGACCATCCTCGTGATGCCGTTCACCTACTCCATCGCCTACGGCATCGCCGCCGGCATCGTCTCCTACCCCCTCGTGAAGTTGGCCACGGGCGAGACCCGCGACGTGCGCCCGGGTCAGTGGGCCCTCGCCGCCGCCTTCGTGCTGTACTTCTTCGTCCGCACGAGCGGCATCCTGACCGCCCAGGTGTAGCGCGGGCAGGCACCGGTTCTCTTTAGGTCGGGTCCCTCGGGAAAACACAAGATTTACCCCGCTTTTCGGTAACGTACCCTCGTCAATGATGTCGAGGCGCTGGGCCGCCCGGGCCGTCGTGCTGGTCGTCGTTCTCGCGCTGGCGACGCCGGCCGCGCTGGGTGCGGTTTCTCCGGACGCCGACGAAACGGCGCTGAAGCGGGGCACCATCGAGGACCCCGCCAACGGAACGACCGTCGTCAGCAACCAGGGGTTCAACTTCCGCGGGAAGAACAGCCAGAAGAAACCCGCCCGACTGGTCGCCGTCGGGGAGCGCGGCCAGACGCGCTGGGTCCACGACAGCGCGGCGGGTCGAAAAGCGTGGTTCTACGACGTGGACCCGCTCCCGAACGGGAATCTCCTGGTCGTCTCGCCGCGGCAGGGCAAGACGGTGGTCTACGAACTGGACCCCGACTCGGGAGAGCGCGTCTGGAACGAGACGCTGCCCTTCGAGGACACCCACGACATCGACCGCCTCGACGAACACCGACTGCTCGTGGCCAACATGCGCCACTGGAACGAGTCGGCTGGCCGGAGCGACGACCGACTGCTCGTGTACAACCGCACCACCGACGAGGTGACCTGGGAGTGGCACTTCCGAAACCACTACCCCGCCGACACCGACGGGGGGATGAACGACGACTGGACCCACGTCAACGACGTGGACGTCGTCGACGAACACCGGGTCCTCGCGTCGCCCCGCAACTTCGACCAGGTTATCGTCGTCAACCGGACGACGGGCGACATCGAGATGCGCCTGGGGTCGGACGACGAACACGAGGTGCTGTTCGAGCAGCACAACCCGGACTACCTCGTCGGCGAGAACGGCACGCCGACTATCCTGGTCGCCGACAGCGAGAACAACCGGGTCGTCGAGTACGCCCGCGTCGACGGCGAGTGGACGCGAACCTGGTCGGTCGGGTCCGGGCAACTCAACTGGCCGCGCGACGCAGACCGCTTGCCCAACGGGAACACGCTCATCACGGACACGCTGAACCACCGCGTCATCGAGGTGACTCCCGAGGGGCGCATCGTCTGGGAGTACTACTCCACGTGGGGCCCCTACGACGCCGAGCGCGTGGTCCACGGCGACAGTTCGACGGGGCCGACCATCCGCCAGATGAACGCGACGGGCACGTACTCCCTCTCGGGGAGCGCCGGACTCTCCCCGGGGAGCGGCGCGCTCGGGTTCACCCAGTCGGTCCGGGCCACCTTCGCCGGCACGCCCGTCGAGGGGACGGCGGTCGCCCTCGCCGAGAAGTGGGCCCACACCGCCCCCTGGGTCCGCCCGGTGTGGCTGACGACCTGGCAGTTCTTCTTCCTGGTGGTCGCCGCACTGGTCGCCGTCCTGTGGCTGGTGGCCGAACTGGCGGTGGCCGGCGGACGGGTCGCCGTCGACCGGTTCGACGTCGCCGAGTTCCGCAAGTGACCGCCCCCCGGCGGCCTCGGGCGCGTCGAACACACAGTACCGCCGCGTTCTTATTCGCCCGCGGCCATGTCCCACCCATGTCGAATATCGTCCTGTACGAACTGCGGAGCTGTCCCTTCTGTGCGAAAGTGCGGAACAAACTCGACGAACTCGGCCTGGAGTACGAGTCCGTCTCGGTCCCCCGGTCGCACGCCGACCGGACGACGGTGGAAGAGCTCAGCGGGCAGACCGGCGTCCCCGTGCTCGTCGACGAGGAACACGGGGTCGAGGGGATGGCCGAGAGTTCGGACATCGTCCAGTACCTGGAGGAGACGTACGGCGGGAGCCCGAACTAGACGGCGAGGGGACCGACGGACCGTCGCCGTCGGCTGCCCACGCGGGGGGCGCTATCCTTCGACCGGTTCCCGGGCGCGCTCGCGGATGAGGTCCCGGATGTCCTCCGGGTCGTCGATGCTGGCGAGTTCCTCGCAGGAGACCAGCGCCGTCCCGTCGACGGACTCCCGCTTCTGCGTCGTCCGCTCGTCCTCGACGAAGTACACCGACCGGGTCCGCGTCACCTCGCCGAGCGACGACATGATTCGCGCCCGCTTCTCCGCGCTCTTGGTGAACGCCGAGTGGCCCGTCAGCACGTGCGCCTCGCGTCGCTGCGCGTTGTCTTCGCTGACGGCCTTGAACGGCGCGCGGGCGGTCGGGTGAACGTCGAACCCGGCCCGGGTGAGGATGGCCACCACGTGTTCGTCGTCCGGGTCCGCGGACGGGTCCTCGGGCATCGGCTCGGCGTCACGGACCTCCTCGGCGCCGTCCATGACGCTGACCGGGTTGCTGAACGGCTGGTCGAACATCTCCTCGAGCTGAATCGCGACCTCGATGCTCGCGTTCATGCCGTCCTCGTACTTCGAGACTGTGCGGCGCGAGACGCCGAGTTCGGACGCCAGGCGGCCCAGACTCCAGCCGCGCTGTTCGCGTTCGTCGGCGAGCAGGTCCCCGTCGATGTTGACGTACAGGCCGCCGGGCGCGGCGTAGATGAGCGGCGGCACTTCCTCGACGAACAGTTCCATCGCCGTGTCGGGATTCAGCACGGGGACGCCGTGACGGAAGTAGACGACGCCGGGCTTGAGGTCCTCGTTCCGGGTCCTGAGTCCGATGACCATCGGCGTCGCCGACAGGTACGTTCCGAGCCGTCGCATCTCCGCTCCCGTCTGCCCGTCGAAGGCGTCGATGTTCCCGAGAATCTTGAGCAAGACCAGGTCCTCGCCGCGGCGCGCCGCCAGGTCGAAGCTCTTCGGGCGAATCGAACACCGGTCGCTCACCACGAATCCCGCGTCGTCGAGCATCGCCGTGATGTTGCCGACCAGTGCTGACCGAGACATACCCAAATATAAGCGTGGTTTCGCATATATGCGTTTTGCCATCGCAGACGCGGGCGCGTCACGCGATTTCGCCTGCGACGTCCAGCAGAGTTAAGTAGTGTCGTTCGCGCGCACTGGCGGCCAACGCGCACGGGCGAGTCGCACTTCGAGGCGGTCGAACCGCCGCAGGGCAGGCGCGGGGCGAACGCGAAAGGGGTTACTCGGTCCGGCCGCTACGCCCCGGTATGACCGTCATCGGCCTCGACGACACCGACTCGCGCGACAGGGGGATGTGTACGACCTACCTCGCCGCGCGGGTCGCCGAGGCCGTCGCAGACGGCGGCGCGGAGGTCCACCGACGGGTGCTGGTTCGCCTCAACCCCGCCGTCGAGCACAAGACGCGGGGAAACGCCGCCCTCGCCGTGCACACGGAGCTGTCCGCGGCGGCGGCGTTCGACCTGGCGCGCTCCGAACTCGAGCGGTTGGCCGAGACGGCGGACCCGCGGACGAGTCCGGGCCTCGTGGTCGCGCCCGGCGACCCGGCGGACGTCCCCGACTCGGTGACGGCGTTCGCCCGCGGGACGGTTCGGGACTTCCAGACCGTCGAGGAGGCCGTCGACCGAATCGAGGCCGCGGGGTACCGACACGAGGGGTGGGCCGGCGGCCGCGGGCGAATCGGCGCGCTGGCGGCGGTCGGTGCGTGGGCCGCGTTCGACGACTGGACGTTCGAGCACATCTCCTACCGCGAGTTCGACCGATGTGGCACCCCCCGTGCGGTCGACGAGGCGTCGGTGTTCGCCGCCGCCGCCGAGTTCTACCCGGACGCGTGGGACACCGTCGACCGGGGCGAGCAGGACGCGGTGTGCGTCCCGAACGCGCCCGGTCCCATCCTCCACGGCATCCGGGGCGACGACCCCGACGTCGTCCGGGCCCTCGCAGAGCGCATCGACGCCGAACCGGTCGAGCGCTCGGCGACGTTCTGGACCAATCAGGGGACCGACGCCCACCTCCGGACGGGGCGCATCGGGTCGCTCCGCGACGGGCGCGCCTACTGCGTCACGGGCGTCGTCGAGACGGCGCCGGAGACGCGGCGCGGCGGGCACGTGTTCGTGACCCTGACCGACCCGGACCGGGACGAGACGCTGGAGTGCGTGGCGTTCGAACCGACGAAGCGATTCCGGGACCGCGTCCGGGGACTCCGATCCGGGGACCGCGTGACCGCCTGCGGCGAACTCACCCGCGGGACGCTGAAACTGGAGAAGTTCGCGGTCCGGGACCTGGTCGACACCGAACTGGTCACGCCGACCTGTCCCTCCTGCGAGCGCCGGATGGAGAGCGCCGGCCGGGACCAGGGCTACCGGTGTCGGGACTGCGGAACCCGCGAACCGGGCCGCGTGCGCCGCCCAGTGGACCGGAACCTCGAACGAGGCTGGTACGAGGTTCCGCCCTGCGCGCGCCGGCACGTCGCAAAGCCCCTGGTCCGCGGCGGCTTCGACGCCCCCACCCACCCCGAGCGGTGACCGTCGGGCAGCCGAGGCGCGACTGGCGAGCAGCCGACGCGGCCGACTCGGAGCTGGCGGGCGACCAGTGGGCCTCAGATGCGCGACAGGCGGGCGACTCCCCCGAGTGAAACGGTCTTAAGGAGTCCCGTACCTCGGGCCGCCGAACTGTTTCGAACTCGGTACTCCCGGTGTACGCGGGGAAGAGTCTCGCTCTCGCCGCCTCCGGTCGAGCGTGCCGTCCGAACGCCCCGAACAGACGTTATGACGGTGATAACTGTTCCCGGCGGCCTCTATGTGACACATAGCAAAGCCGGTCGGTGTCGTTTATCGTGTCATGTCACAGCATATCCCTCCCCGACGAACCGCAGGGGGTGCGTCCCCGTGAGCGCTGACGACGGCTCCGACCCGGCGGGCAGCGGCGACGACCGGACGGAAGCCGCCTCGAAGACCGAGCACTGGGAGGACCGGTGGCTGCCGGCCGTGCCGGTGGCCGACAGCGACACCTGGCCCGAGTACGACCTGGAGTTCGCCATCGAAGACGACGCCGACGGCGGCGCCCGGTGTACGATATTCCCACGCGAGGACCAGGAGTACGAGTTCCTGACCGCCTGGATAACGGCGGAGTCCGGTGCCTACGTGTCGATAGAAGAGGTCCGCTAGGCCGCTAGCGCGACAGCCGTCGGTCACCGGCGGTCAGCGGGCCGTCGCCTCCGCCGGCGTCCGGCAGTCGAGACGCTACACTCGCTCCTCGATTCGTCGCTCGTTCAGCCCCTCGCTCTCAGCCTCGTCGCTCTCCTAGCCCCTCGATTTCGTCGCTCGTCCCCGCCTTCGTCGTTCGTCCCGGTTTCGTCCCGGTCGCTCCCCGAGGCTACCCCTTGAGACCGCTCCCCGTCAGCGCGACCACCACGTCGTCGTCCGCCGAGAGGACGCCGCGGTCACGGAGTTCGCGGAGCGCGGCCGGCGCGACGGCCGACGTCGGTTCCACGTAGAATCCGCGGCGGTGGAGGGCGTCGAGTTCGCGCTCGACGGCGTCCTCCCCGACGGCGACGACGTCGCCCTCGCTCTCGCGGACCGCCCGGAGCACCTGGTCGCGCCTCACCGGGTCGCGAATCTGGATGCCGTCGGCGAGGTCGTTGGTCCCGTCGCCCTCGCCGTGGAGCGCGGCCGCGATGGGGGCGTAGCCGACCGCCTGCGCGCCCAGCATCCGGGGGACGCGGTCGGTCCACCCCGACTCGTAGAGCGCCCGGAACCCGCGGTAGGCGCCGAGGAACAGCGTCCCGTGGCCGAGCGGCGTGACCACGGCGTCCGGGACCGTCCAGTCGCGGTCGGCGGCAATCTCGTAGGCGACGGTCGCCGTCCCCGCGAAGAAGGCGGGGTTCCACGCGTGGCTGGCGTACCAGCCCTCGCCGGCTTCGACCGCCTCGACGCAGGCGTCGGTGACGTCCTGGCGCGTCCCCTCGATTCGGACGGGGGTTGCGCCCGTCCGCTCGATGGCCCGGAGTTTCGAGGCCTTGACAGACGCCGGGACGAAGATGCGCGCCAAGAGGCCCGCGCGAGCGGCGTAGGTTGCGATGGCCGCGCCCGCGTTGCCCGAGGAGTCTTCGAGGACCGTGTCCGCGCCGAGCGAAACCGCCCGCGAGATGGTCGCCGTCGCTCCGCGGTCCTTGAAGCTCCCGGTGGGGAAGACGTACTCGAGTTTGAACGACGCGTCCCAGGCGGGGGCGTCCACCAGCGGCGTCGCCCCCTCGCCCAGCGTCGCCCGGGGGGCCATCGGGAGGAACGCGTCGAACGCCCAGAGCCCCCGTCCGTCGAGTTCGCCCCGCGACGGCGCCGGTCCCTCCGGTCGGGGCGGGTTCGCGTAGTCGAGGGGGTGGCCGCAGGCGCACCGCCACCGGTCTCCGTAGGTTCGCCCGCAGGCGCGACACTCCAGCGGTGGTGTGTCGGTCATGGACTGCGGTCAGTAGGTGCTCACGTTCGTTCCCACCGAGCAGACGTACTCGCCGGTGGCCACCTGGGGGAGACGGCGGGTCCGCCAGAAGATGCCCCCGTTGTCGGCCGTCACGCGACCTTTCGTCGAGCCGAACGGGTCGGTCACCTCGAACAGCGTGTCGCCCGGCGACACCTCGTCGCCGAGGTGCTTGCCGAAGTCCACGAGCCCGCCGGCCGGCGCGCCGTACTGGTCGAATCCGGTCGCGCGGGTCTGGGGCTCTCGCTCGACGTCGCCCTCGAGGAACCCGTAGCCGCGGAGCACGTTGAAGATGCCGCGGACGCCCTTGTGAATCGACGTCTCGTCCCACCCGACGGCCCCTCCGAGCTCCGGGTCGATGGTCGGGATGCCCTCGTCCGGCCCGGCGCGCGCGAGCTGCCCGTCCGGCCCCTTCTGGTCGAGGACGTAGCCGCAGCCGAACGTCTTGGCCAGTTCCAGACACTCGTCGT